>JAAYPA010000056.1 GCA_012520055.1 Mollicutes bacterium | reverse complement strand
AAATAACATGTTTAAAAAATATAAAAATAATTGGTCAAAAAATCTTAAAAAAAATGTTCTGACTTGGATTATTGGTTTTCTGATTATGATGATTAGTAATTATATAGTTATAACACTCATAACTAAAAAATTAACGATTAATGAAGAAATAATCAGAGAGATGTATAATAATTATATAATATCTACTATAATCATAAATGTCTTGATTGTTCCTTTTTTAGAAGAAATGGTTTTTCGTTTAGGTTTTAATGAAATAAATAATAAATACATTTATATATTAAGTTCCAGCATCTTATTTGCTTTTTTACATATTATCGGTTCATTAGAAAGCATATTAAGTATTCTTTATATCTTGCCTTACTTTGCTATTGGAATGACATTGGGAATTATTTATTATCGTTCTCAAAATATTTTTGACAGTATTTTAATTCATGCTATTCATAACTTAGTTGTACTTATATTTTATTTTATTTTTTAAGGAGAAAATATGGAAAAAGAAAATATCCCAAAAGTATCTTTTTTAAGAAAAATATTTATATTTTTTTTAGTATTAATAATCAGCATTATTTTATATAGTTATTTTATCGGTACCAAAGGTTTGGTAGTAAAAGAGTATTCCATTAAAAATAGTAAACTACCCGATTCTTTCCAGGGACTAAAAATAGTCCATTTTTCCGATCTACATTTTGGATCTACAGTTAGAACTCCCGAATTAAAAAAAATAATTAATCAGATTAATTTATTAAAACCCGAAATTATCTTTTTTACAGGAGATTTAATAGATAAAGACGCCAAAGTATCTAAAGATGACTTAGTAGAATTAATTGCTCTATTAAATTCTTTAGATGCGGTAAATACTTATATGGTAAAAGGTAATCATGATTTTATTAATTCTTATGAAGAAATTTTAAAAAATCTTAATATTAAACTTTTACAAAATCAATCAGAATTATTTTATTATAATGATAATACTCCGATAATGATCATTGGATTAGATGATTATTTAAATGGTAAAGAAGATATTACCAAAGCTTTTGAAAATTATTCAGAAGAATACTATACGATTTTATTAACTCATGAACCAGATGTTGTTTTAAAATTAAACGATTATGAACCAGATATAATCTTAGCTGGGCACTCTCATAATGGTCAAGTAAGACTGCCTTTTATTGGTAGTATTGTTAAGGTTAAAGGTGCCGAGCATTATTACGATGAAAAATATTATATAGATGACATCCCTCTTTTTATTTCTGGAGGTTTAGGTACCAGTAAATATCCTTTTAGATTGTTTAATCATCCGTCTATTAATTTCTATCGTTTTTATAATAAATAACACACCTATACTCTTTTCCATATAATAAAATGAAAGGAGTATTTTTATGTATTATAATCAAGTACAGGATGATAGAATCTTTTTCGCACCTTTTTTGGCACCATTTCTTTTAGGTGGTATTGGCGGAGCTGCAATTGCTAGCGTGGCAAGACCAAGACCGGTCTATGTAACACCTCCTCCGGTATATTATCCACAAGTACCAACTTACGGATATAATTATTATGGAGGATATAATTACAATCCATATTATCGTTAATAAGTATCTAATGATACTTTTTTTATATTTAAAACTAGTCCGATAATAATCATATAAGAAAGTAAATTACTTCCTCCATAACTAATAAAAGGTAAAGTAATACCGATAATAGGGAACAAGCCAATATTCATTAAAATATTAATACTTGATTGAAAAAATAAAAGAATAATAATCGGAAATAATAAAGTTTGGTTTTTTTTATTAATCATTTTAATTAGAAAGTAAATTAAAGAAGCATAAGTAAATAAAAAAATCATAATACCAACGTAACCAATATTTTTGATAAGTAAAGCAAAAGCAAAATCCGTCGGAGCTTCCGGAAAATATTCTGGCATATTCTTTAGACCTTTTCCCAACATTCCGGATGATCCTATGGAAATTAAAGCCTTATTTATTTGATATCCTTCTCCATTTATAAAAGAAGTAATCCGGTCCATTCGATAAAAAAAAGAAGTACCAAAAATTTTAATAAATAAATCTTGATAATTAAAATAAATAATAAAAAAACTACTTCCTATTAATAAAATAAATAAAAGACTTAAGATATACCACCATTTATTTAATTTTCGATTTATTAAGAAGGCTAAATATATTATAAAATAGATTGAAACTGCTCCAGTATCAGGTTCAAAAAAAGTTAATATACTTGGTATTATAATTAATCCCAAAGTATATATGACATATTTAAAGTTGGAAAGATTTTTATTAATTATACTAAAATAATATAAAAACATTAGAATGAAAACTTTCATAAATTCACTCGGTTGAAAACCAAAAGGGCCTAAAATTATCCATGATTTACTACCATTAACATTGATGCCAATAAATAATGTTAATAATAAAAGAATGTTACCTAAAATATAAAAATAAAAACTATATTTAAATAAAATTTCAATATTTATTTTAGACATTAAATAAATAATAAAAAAACATAAAACATACCAAATCAGTTCTTTAATAAAATAATTTTGATAAGAAGTCATAATAAAAGAAGCACTATAATTATTAATTAAACTAAATAGCATTAGAATGATTAAGATAAAAATTATTTTAGTTTTCATATTATTATTGTGGCGCGTTTGGGCGTTTTATGCATATTATATACTAAACGGAGGGAATATATGAGTTTACCGGAAATATTTAAAAATAGAATAGATGAAAATATTGAAATATCTCAAAAGACTTTTTACAGTGGAGATAAAGAAAACCGAGAAAGTGATATTAATACTTTCCCGGTAGAAGCTTTGATTCAAACGAAAGACCGTTCTTTTGTCACCAAAATAATCGGTAAAACCGATAACTATCTAATTACCAATAATCGAGATATCATCTATATTAATGATTGTGTCAACATAAAAAAATTGTAAGTTATACTTACATTTTTATTTATCTTAATTTGTTGATTTGCTCCTGGTAATTATCACTTAAACAAACAAAGGAGCCACTTACTACCATATCAGCATTTCGGACATAATCAATGGTACTTTCGTTTATACCACCATCCACACTAATTAAAAAATTAGTTAAACCTAAGGTTTTCAAATCATCAATCTTTTGAATCATTTCCGGCATAAATTCTTGACCTCCGGCTCCTGGTTCAACGCTCATTACTAAAACTTGTTCTATTTTTTCTAAATAAGGTTTTAATTTTATAACTTCCGTATCAGGTTTAATACTTATACCACATTTAATACCATATGAATGAATTTCATTGATGATTTCTTCTGGATTATTTACTGTCTCCAGATGAAATATTAAATATTCGGTATTAAGCAAGGCAAAATCTTTAATGTATTTATGAGGATTTTCACACATTAAATGAACATCTAATTTTTTAGAAGTTTCTTTTACATATTCTTTGATTTGTCCAAAAGTATAATTTTTTTCCGTAACAAACTTACCATCCATTACATCAACATGCAAATAATCGGCATTAGTTTGATCGATGAAGCGAATGGTTTCTCTTTCGTTATATTTACTTTTAATAAAAGAAACAGATACTTTCATTTTTACCTCACAAATTTTAAATAACTTTGATAACGACTTTCCAAAATCTTTTTTTCTTCGGTTAACTTACGAACCACACAGTTGGGTTCTTTAATATGCATACAATCATCATACTCACATTTGACTTTAAATTCCGGGAAAGTATTTTTAATTTCTTCTTTGGTTAAAGAATCAATATCAATAGCACTAAATCCTGGAGTATCAGCAATAAGAGATGTTTTATATTTAAAAAGTTCAACATGTCTTGTTGTATGAACACCCCTACCTAATGCTTCACTGATGGGACTGGTAGCTAAATTTAATTCTTTATTTAAACGATTCAATAAAGTACTTTTTCCAGCTCCGGTTTGTCCGGTTAATACAATAATTTGATTAGCTATCGATTTAGTTATCTTTCGTACTTCTTTATTACTAAAGGTTTGAATTCCGATTTTTTGATAATATTTAATTAATTTTTTAATTTCTTTTTTTTCATTACGATTTAATAAATCTATCTTGGTAAAACAAATAATCGGTTTTATCTTATTATGAATAATGACACATAATAATTTATCAAGTAAGTTTAAATCCAAATTGGGGGATTTAACACTCGTAATGATTAAACATGCATCTATGTTGGCAATACTAGGCCTATCTAAATAATTTTTTCTAGGTTTTAATTCTAATATGTAATTATTTTTATCATCAATAATTACCTTATCACCAACTAAAGGAGTAAGTTTGTCATGATAAAACTTACCCCTAGCCCTACATTCATATAATTTATTGTTAGCTTCAACAGTGTATAAATTGCTTATTTGTTTAACTATTGTGCCTTCCATTTATCCTCCTGAAAACTAATCAATTATACTTTCATCTTTTTCTTCGGCAATTACGATTTTTAAAGTCATACCATTAATAATTTCAGTTCCGGCTTTTGGTGTTTGATCAATAATGGCACCAACTTCATATAAATCAGTTTGAACATATTCAATTTTTAAGTTTAAATTATACTTATTGGCAAATGCTTCTAAATCAGCTAAAGAATATTCTTCTTCTCTAAAATCTGGATAAACGCCGGTCATATCAGGTATATATAACGTAACGGTATCTCCCGGTACAACTTCGGTACCCGGAGCCGGATCTTGTCTTACAATTTGGCCTTCAGAATATTGTGTTATATCTTCTACTTCTTCTTCAACAATAACGACAAATAAATTATTGACTCTTTCTAATATAGTACGTACTTCAATATAATTACGACCCGTAAAATCTTCAAGTTCATAAGTACCTTCTCCGCTACTTTGATAAAGGGTTATTTCCTTTCCTTCTTTGACAATTCGTCCACTGGCCGGATTGGATTTAACAATTTTCCCTTCTTCAATTGTATCGCTTGTTGAAGTTTTAATTTCCGCTGCTACTCTAAGACCATTTTTACGAAGTAAGTCTTCTGCTTCCGAGACGGTAAGTCCTGCTACATCGGGAACTATTACATCTTTAGCTTCGGTTAACTTAGGTAGTAATAAAACAACTGAAGTTGTTATAATTATTAATCCAGTAAATATTACTCCTAAGATTAATAACATTTTATTTTCTTTTTTCTTTAAATCTTTTTCAGTGATTTGTTTAGCGATAATTTCACCTTCTTCAGTTTTTTCTTTACTTTTTTCTTTAGCTTTAATCGGAACTACTTCTTCCATAATCAGACGTTCTTTCTTAGATGTTTCATCAGACTCAGAATATTTATAAACATATGGTTCTTCATTTTGACGACTTTCTTCTAAACAAGTTTTTATATCATCATGCATTTCTCTAGCATCAGCATAACGATTTTTAGGATTCTTTGCTGCTGCTTTTAAAATGATGTTTTCAATAGATTGTGGTAAATTAGGAAGCTCTTTACGTATACTTGGTAATGACTCTTTTAAATGTTTTAATGCTATCTCAACGGCATTATCTCCTTTATATGGAAGTTTACCTGTTAGTAATTCATACATTAAAATGCCCATTGAATAAATATCACTTTGAATAGTAGACCCTTTACCGGAAGCTTGTTCCGGAGGTAAATAATGAACAGAACCCATTACGGAATTAGTTTGAGTAAGCTGTGTACCATTTAAAGCCATAGCTATTCCAAAATCGGTGATTTTTACTAATCCATTTTCCAAAATCATTATATTTTGTGGTTTAATATCGCGATGAATAATATATGAATCATGAGCTGCTGCCATACCATCAGTAATTTGAAGCATGATATCAATAACTTCTTTAACTGTTAAAGATCCTCTTCTTCTGAGTAATTGTTTTAAATGTTTTCCTTCAATATATTCCATGACAATATAGTAAAGACCATTGTCTTCACCAACATCATAGACTTCTACAATATTAGGATGAGATAAAGATGAAGCTGAAAGAGCTTCTCTTTGGAAACGTCTTACAAATTTCTCATCGGTTGATAAATCTCCTCTTAAAACCTTTACTGCGACATCTCTTTCTAATATCACATCATAAGCCAAATATACATTAGCCATGCCGCCTTCACCAATAGTTTTCATTATTTGGTAACGGTCATTTATTTTTTGCCCCTTTGTAATCAATCTAACCCACCACCTTCTTTAATAAGATAAGCTATGGAAATATTATCAGTACCACCTCTGGCATTACATTTCTTAATTAATTTAATAAGTTTTTGTTCGACACTAATATCTTCTTCTAAAAGTACTTTT
>JAAYPA010000126.1 GCA_012520055.1 Mollicutes bacterium | reverse complement strand
TCTTTAATATCTCCATCCCCTCTGCACCATCATCACCCATACCGGTTAATATTATAGCAGTGACATTATTCCCACTTGCTTTTGCCAATGAAAATAGTGTTAGATTAATTGATGGTCTATAATGTTTATACGGTTCATCTTTTTTTATTATTACAAAATATTTATCTTTTTCTTCACATTTTTTCACATATAAATTATGATTTCCCGGTGCAATTAAAACACGCCCTCTAATTAAGCAGTCTCCATCTTCAGCCTCTTTCACATTCATTTTACAAGAGTTATTTAATCTAGCTGCATAAGAATTGGTGAATCTCTCTGGCATATGCATAACTACAATAACTGAATAATAATTCTCTGGTAAATTTTTAATTACTTTATATACAGCTTCTGGCCCACCTGTAGATGCACCAATTACAACTATTTTCTCACTTTTTATATTCTTAGATAGAATACTATTTTTACTATAATTTATACATTCATCACTAAAATTAAATTCTCGTAACTTATCTATATATATACTAGCACGGATTTTCTCAATAATCTCCTGTTTTGATTTATAGAATGAATCTTTCGTAAACATACTAGGTTTCTCCACAACATCATATGCTCCCAATTCAAGCGCTCTTATCTCCATATCACTATCTTTCCTTGTTAGTGTACTTATAATAAGAGTGGGTATAGGATAATGTTTTTTTAATGATTTCAAAAATGTAAGCCCGTTCATCTTTGGCATATCTATATCAAGAGTTATTATATCTGGTTTCTCTTTTGAAATTATCTCCCTAGCAATGTAAGGATCAGATGCTACTGCCATAACTTCCATATCCTCTTCAGAATTAATAATATCTTTTAATAGTTTCTGCACAAGGATAGAATCATCAACAATAAGTACTTTTATTGGCAAATTTATCACCTCTACACTTTATATTCTATATAACTTTATACAAAAAAAAATAATATTTCCTTTTTTTTATTGAAATATTTCAATATTAATGTTAAAATATTTTAAAACGAATTATTAAATAGGAGGTTTTTTTATGAAAAGAAGTCTTTCTGGTATACAACCAAGTGGTACACTACATATTGGTAATTATTTCGGTGCAATAAAGCAATTTATAGAAAATCAAAATAATTATGATGGGTTTTATTTCGTTGCAGATTATCATGCACTTACATCATCACCAGACCCAGCAGCACTTAAAAAAAATACATATGATGTTATACTAGATTATATGGCACTTGGACTAGATCCCGCTATATCGACTATATTTTTACAATCAGATGTACCTGAAGTTACAGAATTATCATGGATATTAAGCAATGTAACACCAGTAGCGCTATTAGAACGTGCACACTCATACAAAGATAAAATTGCAAAAGGGATCTCTCCAAATCAGGGGCTGTTTTTCTATCCAGTGCTTATGGCATCAGATATATTGATCTACGATTCAGACGTTGTGCCAGTAGGGAGCGATCAGAAGCAACATGTGGAGATAACGAGAGATATAGCTATTAAATTCAATGCAATTTATGGGGATATTTTCAAAATTCCAGAGGAGATAATAAAAGAATCAGTAGCTATTGTCCCAGGAACTGATGGTAATAAAATGTCAAAAACATATCAAAATACAATTGAGATGTTTTCAAGTAAAAAGGCAATAAGAAAGCAAATTATGCAAATTGTCACAGATTCTACACCATTAGAGGACCCTAAAGATTATGAAAATTGTAATGTGGTCTCATTGTACAAGCTTTTTGCAAACGAATCTGAATTAAATGCAATGTATAATAATTATAAAAATGGAAATTATGGATATGGACATGCTAAAAATGAGTTATTATCTGTTTTAATGGAGTATTTCGCTCCATACAGAGCAAAACGGGAGGAACTACTAAATAATATGGACTATGTAGATGCTACACTTCGTAAAGGTGCAGAGAAAGCAAGAGGTGTTGCAATTAATAAGATGAAGCAAGTTAAAGAAGCTATAGGACTAGTGGGGAATATATATTAATTAACCTCTCCCCCCTGCCCCCTCTCCATACTGGAAAGAGGGAGTTTTTATTTTATCACCGTTTTTATATTTTGGTTTTTTCGTGCCTATCGGAATGAAATTATGATTTTCTTAATGAAAATTTCTGCTAAAAATTGCCTAACGAGGATTTTTAATCCTCTTGTTAGAGAATTTTGATAAATCAAAATTCTCCTCATGTTTGAACGTAGTGAGTTATGCAATTTTAAGAAATTGAGTTTAGAAAATTAATAAATATAGATCCGGCACGTGGCATTTTTTGCT
>JAAYPA010000055.1 GCA_012520055.1 Mollicutes bacterium | reverse complement strand
TCGATTTCTTTTTTTGTAATATTAATCATACACACACATCCTTTCTTTAAAACACAAAAAATCAATCTTTCGATTGATTTAATCAATTAACATCGCACTGGTGCGACGATTTTATCTTTTGGAGCGATTAAGCTACAGCTTACGAACTACAACGCTCTCTTTCTAAAAACATTATATAGTAATTCCTATATTTTTTCAAGGAAGTATGGGAATTTTTTGTGTTTTATTGTATAATTATATTGATTTAAACTCTTATTTTAAGGAGGTCTTTAATGCAACAAATAAAAAATTGTAGTAATTTAAAAATAAATTCTTATGGTACAATTGGCTCTCTAATGAATGGATACTTAAATTCTTATTTAAGTGTTGATGAAATAGAAATTATAAATGAAAAAATAGATATTTTAAATAAAAAATTGCAAGAATTTGATATATTTCAATACAAGATTATCAACAGATATAAAATCAAAAATTTAATTGTAAAAGCGTTATCTGAAGAATCAGATTATTTTATTGAAATAGCGGTAAATATATTAAATATGTCAGAAGACAACTTCGAAAATATTATTGATGGTTTTATGGAATTAACAAAAAATGATATAGATGTGTTATACTTTAATCTTTGGAAAAAACGAGGAAATGAAAAATTTGATGTAAATCATTTAAAAAAAGAAATTGGCGATAATTATGAATTTGTTCCCGATTTAATAATGAATTATGAATATCGCGTAAACAAAGATGATTTTGTTAATAATGAGAATAGTTTGATAATTGGAGAATCACTTACTCTAATGCCAAGTCAAGAAAGTTCAAATATATTCAATGTATTTGAAAAACTATCATATAACAATTTTATAAAATTATCAAAATATATTCCAAATAAAATGACTGATTCATTTAATACATATCTTTGTTTTACATTTACGTATTTAGGAATACATTTATGCAAAATTATGGAAAGTATAGAAAAGACTAAGAATGGAGAATTTAAGAATGAATGATGAATTTATTAAATTGTTAGAGTTAGAATATCAAGAATTAAAATTAGGTTTGTCTAAAGCTTCTGTTGAAGGAAAAGGTACTCCACAAGAAATTGCAGATAGACGAGAAGAAATATTTCATTCCTTTTTTGAAAAATATTTTCCTTTTCCCTATAGAATTACAAAAGGAAATATTATAGATAGTTATAATAAAAGAAGTGCATCCATAGATTGTATAATACTTGATCCATCACACCCACATACCATAGATATAAAAAATAAAAAGGCATCAGTTATTTTTGCAGATGGTGTAGATTATGCAGTGGAGATTAAAGGGGCTTTATGCGATAAGGATGAAATTGAAAGAGCACTCAAACAAATAAAAAGTGTAAAAGAATTGACTAGAGTTAGAAATGGTCTCATTTGGGAAAAAGATAAAAATGAATATACATATAAAATTCCTACTATCCTATATGCAGAGAAAACATATTCTGATATTGAAAAATTAATTGATACTATTTTAAATTTTTATAAAGATAATAAAATAAAACGTATACATCAATTTGATGTTATTGTTGCTGGAGATTACACAATTATAAATTCTTGTAAAGGTCAAATAAGTTTCAATGATACTAGAGGAATATTTTTTGAAAAAACAGATGATAAAACTTTAGCTGTTCTATTATTTCTGATGGCTAATATGCCTTTGGTTCAACCCACATATAATGAAAATATATATAACATATATTTAGAAAATATATTAACTAATGCTTTATATAGAGATGATTGGAATAAAATTTTAGAAGAAATAGAAAATAATTAAAGGAGGTAAAATATGAATTTTGACGAAGAAATAAATAGAAATAAAACTAATAGTTTAAAATACGATTTTAAATCTGATAAGAATAAGCCAGATGATGTATTTCCTATGTGGGTCGCTGATATGGATTTTAAATGTTGCGAAGAAATATTAAATGATATGCATAAAAAAATAGACCACGGAGTATTTGGATATTCTAAAAATGATGAGACATATTTTAATGCGATTGAAAATTGGTATAAACAAAATCATAATGTAGAGTTAAAACGAGAGTGGCTTATAACAACTCCCGGTATAGTATTTGCTCTAGCGACAGCAGTAAAAACACTTACTGAAGAAAATGATTATGTATTAATAAATAATCCTGTTTATTATCCATTTACTGAAGTCGTAGAAGATAATAAAAGAAAAATTGTAAGTAGTGATTTAGTACTAACAAATGGTCATTATGAAATAGATTTTGAAGATTTTGAAAATAAAATTAAACAATATAATGTAAAAGCATATTTCTTGTGTTCTCCTCATAATCCAGTTGGTAGAGTCTGGACTAAAGATGAATTAAATAAAATTATTGAGATTTGCAAAAGATACAATGTATTTATTGTTTGTGATGAGGTACATAGCGATTTTATTTGGAAAGGAAATCATACTTGTATATTAAATTATACAGATATTCAAAATCAAGTAATACTTTGTACTGCTCCAACAAAAACATTTAATTTGGCTGGTTTACAAGTATCTAATATATTTATTCCGAATGAAAAAGTTCGAGAAAAATTCCAATTAGAATTATGGAATACAGGTTATAGCCTTATAAATGTAATGGGATTAGTTGCTTGTCAATCAGCTTATGAAAAAGGTCAGAAGTGGTTAAATGAATTAAAAAAATACTTGTTAGATAATGTAAATTATGTAGATACATTTTTAAAAGAAAAACTGCCAAAAGTCAAACTAATTTATCCAGAAGGAACATATCTACTTTGGTTAGATTTTAGTGGATTAAATTTATCAGATGAAAAAATAGAAGAACTAATGATTAAAGAAGCTAAATTATGGTTAGATAATGGAAAAATGTTTGGTAATTCTGGTAAAGGTTTTCAAAGAATTAATATTGCACTGCCTAGAGAAAAATTAAAAGCAGCATTAGAAAAATTAGTAAAAACATTTAAAAATTTTTAAGGAGGATAAATAATGAGTAAAGAATATTTTGATATATTAGATGAAAATGGAAATAAAACTGGTAAAACAAAATTAAGAAGCGAAGTACATAGAGATGGTGATTGGCATAAAGCTGTACACATTTGGATTTTAAATAGCAATGGTGATGTTTTATTGCAAAGAAGATGTGCAACAAAAGATAGTAATCCTAACATGTTAGACATATCTAGTGCAGGACATTTGTCAGCAGGTGATGATTCTTTAACAGGGGCAATAAGAGAATTAAAAGAAGAACTTAATTTAGATGTTAAACCAGAAGATTTACAATTTATAAAAACATTAAAAAGAAGTTCAAAATATACAGAAACCTTTATAAATAATGAGTTTGATGATTTGTATATTTTAATAACTGATAAATCAATTGAAGATATGAGATATCAAGAAAGTGAAATATCTGAAATATTTTTCGTACCATATAAAAAATTCAAAGAAATGGTAATTAATGAACAACCTGATTTATTAAGACACAATGATGAGTTCGAAATTATATTTAATATGTTTGATGAGAAATATGATAAATAATTGTACAGACAATGTAGAAATAAAATATACATTGTCTTTTTTCAATTTTTAAGGGGATTGGGGATTTCCCTACATATGAATTTGTACGGGAGTATAAATTCAGTGCTGGCTAGACATTACTTTTACTCCCATATTAAATAAAATATAAAAAGAGGATTAAATTATTTTGATAATTTTTCCTCTTTTTTAAGATTATTTATATAAAAATATATTCTTTTAATATAATTTCTTCTGCTGTGTTTTTATAATTATTCATAAGTTTTGCCCATTCAAGATGATTAATTTTTTTGTTTTTTTCAGATAGTCTTTCATCTGATTTTTTATAATTTTCCATTAAAGTATTTAATAAATCTTCTGAATTTTTACTTACTGAAATAAGATGATTAGTAAGTTCTTCTTTCATTAAAAGTGAAGTATATAGTGCTTTTTTATATTCTTTTAAATAGGCTAATCTCATCCTTCCATATTTGTTTATATTTCCTTTTTTAGTTTCTTTTAAAGTTAAATCTGGTAATAAGTAATCTCCATGTTTTGTATAAGTTATTTCCATAATAAAATCATTCCTTTCATATTTTTATAATTGTTTTTGGTATTAATAGTAGGTTATCTACTATGTTGTTATCTTCAATATATGGACAATTTATAATTCCGTCGTTATAAAAATGTTGTTTTATTAGTTCCATATATAGAAGTAAATCTGCCTCTGAATATTTATTATCTTCATGTTTTTTAGCAGAAAATATGAAGTAATCTTGTTTTAATTTTTCTAATTCTTGTTTATTGATTTGTTCTTTATATTTAATTCCAATTTCATTATTATTTAAAATTCCATTAAGATAATTTAAATATTCTTTATTACTTTTAGATATAAATTCATCTGTGAATTTTATATTTTTAATTTCAATATTGTAATTTTTATCTCTTGTTATTTCTAAACTTGCTATCAATCTTTGTATTAATTCTTTCTTAGTTTTTTTATTTAAACTATCCCATAAAAATGAAAATCCAAGTTTATTTTGAAATAAAATATTGTTATCATCTTGATAATCACAATCTAATTTTTTTAGTAGTTCTACTGTATAATCTTTAAAGTCATCATCTGGATCTAGTTTGTTTTTCTTTTGATTTAGTTTGTCTATTTCTTTTTTTATGACTTCATTTTTATGATTGATTACTTCAACATTTAAGGTAGAACTTAAATATAAATCTACTAACTTTTTCTCTTGTTGTTTTAGTTTTTCAATAGCATTATCTATGTCTTTAATCTCTTTTGTTTTAGTAGAATTACATACAATAATTTCATTATCCGCATCATACATATACCTAGTTAATTCATTTAAAATACGTCCTAGTTTTTGTTCTATTTTATCTGAACTATAATGAAGTCCTTTGGATTTACAATTACTATTTTTACAAGTTAAATGATAATATACTTTTTCTTTATCTGTACCACTATTTTTAAAAGAATTAGTAGAAGATAGTATTCCACCACAATCTGGACACTTAACTATTGAAGTAAATAAATGAATATGTTCTCCATAGTTTGAGTGTTTATTTTTCTCTAAATTTGTCCTTGTAACATTCCAAGTTTGTTCATCAATTATAGGTTCACAATAGTTATTAACTCTTAAAACATCTTGTGGTTTTCGTTTATATTTACCATATTCAAATACACCTATATAAATAGAATTGGTTAATATTTTATAGACTCGGTCACTTCGCCATTTACCTTGCTTTAAGTATGAATTGTTATCTTTCATAATACTCGCTATATTCCTTGTAGAATGTCCTTTTTTACATAGTTCAAATATTTCTTTTACTACTTGTGCTTCAATAGGTTCAATTTCTAAATGTCCTGTTTCTTTATTTCTAATATAGCCATAAGGGGCTTTACTAGGATGTATTTTGGATAATGCCATTTCTTCCATAGCACGTTTAGTTCTTGCTCCAATTTCTTTTCTTTCTCTTTGACCAAATACTAAATTCATTCCAAATATCATTTCACCATTAGCAGTAGATACATCATAAGGTTCTAATATTAGTTCAATTTTTACATCGTGTTCTTCACAATAATTTAGTAACCAAAAACCATCATAATTATTTCTAGTTAATCTATCCACTTTAATAGCAACTAACTTATCTATCTTTTTAGATTTAATATCTTTTAATAATCTTTGCATTTCAGGTCTCATTAAATCTTTTCCAGAATGTCCTGCATCATTGTAAACATCAACTATTAAATAACCATTTTTCTCACAATATTCTTTAATCATTCTTAATTGCGAATCAATAGAATAACCATTATCTCTTTGGTCATCTGTACTTACTCTTACATATACTGCACATCTGTTACTCATAAGATCATCTCCTCACTTGTTTCCTAACTTAAATGAGTTTTTATACCCCAAAAGTTAAAATTTCTTCTTTCAATTGTTTCCTAACTAAAACAGGAAATAACAAACACCTTCTCATAAGTTTCCTAAGAATTTTGAAAAAAGTGTAGTCTAAATTTTAAAATTTCTAATTATTCCTTCAATTATTTCCTAAGTTAAAAGGTATTTTACGAAGTCATAATTATAAATCTTTAATTATTTCTTCATATGTTTCCTCACTAAATTTTAAAATTGCAGATACTAATTTGATAATTTTATAAGAAT
Organism: Mollicutes bacterium; assembly: GCA_012520055.1. Taxonomy (GTDB): domain Bacteria; phylum Bacillota_I; class Bacilli_A; order RF39; family UBA660; genus DUUS01. The sequence goes on along the minus strand of JAAYPA010000055.1, from coordinate 480 downwards.
TTGTTTGATTTCTTTGAGATTGTATTTCTCGTTGTATTCTTTAATATAAAATGGTTTATTACTAATCTCATTTACTTTATATTCAAGTATTGTAAGAGTAGTAGGATATGTAATTATGTATTGTGTTGGTTCAATAAATTGTAGATTTGTTTTTAGCAAGTGTTTAACCTTACCATTTTTAGTTATGTAAGTGTAGCCTTTAATGATTTCTAGAATTTCAGTATTTGGTTTTAATTCTTGTATTATTTTGAATTCAAGCATAAAAAATGTTCTCCTTTCTAGAAAGAGAACATCATAGTTTTATATAAAATAAAAACTCACGATACCATATTGGTTCGTAAGTTGTTTTCAAATGGAGCAGGTGATGGGAATCGAACCCACGTGGTCAGCTTGGAAGGCTGAAGTTCTACCATTAAACTACACCTGCATCAGCAAGTTAAATTATACCATAACTAGCTGATTTTTCAAGTATTTTTTATA
>JAAYPA010000136.1 GCA_012520055.1 Mollicutes bacterium | reverse complement strand
TGGCTACCTTTTGTGTGTGAAATATAAAATAAAATCACACTAATTCACATTTACAATATTTATATTATAGAAATATTGTATAATATGAATATGAGGTTATTATTAAATGGTTTTTACTAATAAAGATTTAAATAAAAATACTTATACTCTCGGTGAAGTAGCAAATTTTCTCTCAGTTCACCCTAAAACATTACAAAAGAAAGATAGAGAAGGTCTAATTCCTTTTGATAGAACTTCTACAAATAGGAGATTTCTTACAATAGAAAACTTAATAAAGTTGTTAGATGAAAACAATTTATTCTATGACGACTCTAAATTAATCAAACATGATGTTATTTACGCCAGGGTATCAAGCCCTAAACAAAGAAAGTCAGGTGATTTAGATAGACAAGCAGATGTTATATTGAAAGAAAATCAAAACTTACAAAATCTAATCATTTTAAAAGAAGTTGGTTCTGGCTTGAATGACCAAAGACCAAAATTACAACAGTTAATCAAAATGGTATTAAACAAAGAAGTAAATAAAGTTTATATAACCTATAAAGATAGATTAACAAGATTTGGTTTTAATTATTTCAAATACATATTTGAAGAACTAGATGTAGAAATAGTTATTTTGTATGAAGAAAATTACGAAACCACTGAGCAACAATTTTCATAAGACTTAATGAGTTTGATTGCCTCATTTAGTGGCAAATTGTATGGAATAAGAAGTCATAAAAATCAAAGAGGAGAAAATAATAGAAATTAAACATATTGAAGATTTAGAAAATCTTGTTGGGAAAGAACAAACAGTAAAATTATTTATCAAACATTATATTAAAGAAATGGGTTATAAAATTTTAACAGAATTAGAGCTAGAAGAAATTATAGAAGAAGAATAAAGAAAAAATATACAAATGAGAAGGGAGGTGAGACAAAACAATGAATTTAGTAGAAAAAGAACTTATCTATCCAACTGACGAAAGATTTAATTTGATTAAGGAATTAACTCATTTAAGTAAGAATTTATATAATGCAAGTTTATATGATGTTAGACAATATTATTTTGAGACTAAAAAATATAGGTCTTGGAAATCTCAAAGGCCAATTTTTACAAAAAATCATAATGAAGATTATTATGCTTTACAAAGTCACGTGGCAGGAGAAGTTTTAATGCAAGTCGGGAGACAATTCTTAAGTTTCTTCAACAATAAAACAACTACAAATAAGAGAATACCTAGATATAAAGATAAAAATGGATTTAATATTGTTACATTTCCAAAACTTGCAATTTCAAAAGATGTAGAATTTGATGAAAATAGAAATATTTATACTTACACCTTATGCAGAAAAAGCTATAATTTAAAGGTGGAATCAACAAAACCTCATATTAAAATGGTTAAGTTCTCTTATGATGAAAATAATGATGTAATTAAATGTTTTAAAATCTATGAAGTTGAAGAACCTAAAATCAAAAAAGATAATTCTCGTTATTTTTCTATTGACCCAGGTTTGAATAATATTGTAGCAGTATTCAATAATATTGGAATCAGACCATTCTTATATAATGGCAGACCAATCAAAAGTATTAATCAATATTACAATAAGAATTTAGCAAAACTTCAGTCAGAACTCCCAAATAATATTAAATCTTCTAAAGCTATTAAAAGTCTATCTTTAAAAAGAAGTAATAAAATTGATTATGAAATGCACAAAATTTCAAATCATATTATTCAATTAGCAGTAGACAATAATATTTCAAAGATTATCGTTGGCAATAACAGTGGTTGGAAAGATGGTATTAACATAGGGAAACGGAACAACCAGAACTTTGTAAATATCCCACACAGCCGTTTATTCAAACAACTGGAATATAAAGGCCTTCTAAGTGGTATAGAAGTTATAATAACAGAAGAATCTTACACTTCAAAAGCTAGCTTCTTTGATAAAGATGAAGTGCCTATTTATGACCTAAATGAAAAACAGGAATATACTTTTTCAGGTAAGAGAATAAAACGTGGTCTTTATAAAGATAGTAAAGGTAATATTTATAACGCTGACTTGAATGGTGCTGGAAATATTATGAGAAAAGTTTCTGATAAAGCATATAAAAACATAGGAAAAACAAGAGAATTGATACAGAGACCAATTCTTGTTACATTATAAAAGTAGCACTCAATATTATGAGAGTGTAGAGGTATTTGCAGGTATGCCATTATGAGGAACTATATGAAAATATAGTGAGTCTATAAAAGTAAAAAGTTAATATACATTTATTCACATTTTACCAACCTGTTAAATATTTGCTTATTTTTTATGATTGACTTTGTTTTATAAAAGATAAATAAAATTGAAACTTCGAACAAAAGGTATAATATATTTGAATAATAACTTAGGAGGAGTTACAATGAAAAACACTTATGCTATAACTGG
>JAAYPA010000054.1 GCA_012520055.1 Mollicutes bacterium | reverse complement strand
CTTCAGGGGGTTTTGGTTGATACGCTCTAACATTAAGATCGTTAGAGATATCGAGCATGATTTATTATCATGCCTAAGTTAATAATATAGGATTTTTAATTTTTTGTCAATTGATTTTAGATAGTTTTTTAAGTTCATCATAATATATTGATTCGGAAATCATATAATATGGGAATACATACCAAAATGCTACTACTGATATTAAAAGCCATCCAAAGAAACTAAACATAAATTTAAAATAATCCCATTTATAGCCATACATCATTTTTTTACTTTCTCTAATACATTCTAATGGATCTTCTTTGCCATCAGCCATAAGATATGGAGCCATAGAATAACTTAAAGCAGCTATTATTCCTGGAATAACAAGTAATAATGTCCATAAGAATGTAAAGAAGTTAATTAAAATCATTAAACCAACGATTATAATTATTCTTTTGTATGACATAAATATTTGAATATCATCGTACTCACCTTTTCTGATAACTTTCAAACTAAATACTCTTAAACCTATATATAAAGGGTATAGTATTATGCCTTCTACAAAATTAATTAATGTAGAGCTAATATCCGGATTAGGATGTAAAATAGTTGTTACGATAAATGAAATAATCATAACAATTAGGTATGGTTTAATTGTTTTCCAAAAATTTTTGTGCAAGATTTCTTTGGCTCTTTCTTTAATTTCTTTTCGATTCATATTTACCTCCTTAATCGATAAATTTTATGCTATTTATTATCTTTTGTTGATTCGGGTATAAATTAATATTTTTTAAGTGTTCTTTTAAGAACTGTTCACTATCTTCTTTACATTGTAGTAAAATTTTATAATCATTTTTTAAATCAGCCAATTTAAAGGTCATATCACCACTTTGTTTAACACCAAATAAATCTCCGGTACCTCTTATTTTAAAGTCTTTTTCACTGATTTCAAATCCATCATTGGTTTCTTCCATAACTCTTAGTCTTTCAGTATCTAGATTACTTATCAGATAACAGTAACTTTGGATGTCGCTTCTTCCTACTCTTCCTCTTAACTGATGGAGGGTGGCTAATCCAAATCTTTCGGCATTAAATATTACCATCATTGTAGCATTACTGACATCGATTCCAACTTCAATAACGGTTGTGGATATTAAAATCTTTGTTTTGTTTTCTTTGAAGTCTTTCATGATACAATCTTTTTCTTTTGAACTTAATTTACCATGCAGGATGTCCATAGGTATTTTATCATGAAATGCTTCATTTAGTTTATTATATATTGAAGTAACATTTTCCATATCAAGTTCTTCATTATCTTCTACAAGAGGAACAACAACATATATTTGATGATTTTGTTTAATTTCTTCAGCCATTTTAAACAGCGCTTCTTTGATTTCGTTTTCTTTAAGAAGTTTGGTAATTACTTCTTTATTATTTTTTGGTTTTTCTTTAATAAATGAAATATCCATATCACCATAAATGGTTAAAGCTAAGGTTCTGGGTATTGGAGTGGCACTCATATATAGGACATCAACTTCTTCACCTTTTTTTTGTAAATAGTGTCTTTGTTTTACCCCAAAACGATGTTGTTCATCGGTAATAACTAATCCTAAATTATTAAATATTACTTCATCATTTAGAACTGAATGTGTACCGATTAAGATATCAATTTTATTATCTTTTAAATCTTTTAGTATTTCTTTTCTTTCTTTTGTTTTGGTTGAACTTGTTAGTAAAGCTATTTTATTATCTTTAAAAATTTTAATAGCATTATTATAGTGCTGCATAGCTAATATTTCAGTAGGTGCCATAAGTACCCCTTGATAGCCTGCTAAGGCATTCATATAAAGTGATAATATAGCTACTATAGTCTTACCACTACCGACATCTCCTAAAAGTAATCTATTCATTCTTTTATTAGTTAGAAAGTCTTCTTTAATATCATCTATGGCTTTTAATTGATCATTAGTTAAACTAAAAGGAAGATTTGATATTAAAGCATGTAATTTTTCTTCATCAAAAGTTTTTTGTTCAAAGTTATTTAAATGACTTCTTTTTAATTTTAAATAATTTATTTTTAACATAAAGTTATATAATTCTTCATACTTTAAAAATAATAATGCATCTTTTAAGTCTTTGGTAGTATTAGGATTATGAATAGCTTTAATAGCTGATAATTTGTCAATAAAGTTATATTTTTGATTCAAATAATCAGGCACATAATTAGTAAGATAAATATTTTTTTCTAAGGTATTATTAATTATTTTAATAAAGTTGGCTTTTTTTATCCCGGTACCTAAATGATAAACCGGATCTATTTCTGGTTTTAAAATTGGTTTTAATTTTAGATCACTCGCTGTAAAGGTATTATTGCTTTTTTTATATTTACCAATAACTGTTATTGTTTTACCAATTACTAAGTTATTCTTTAAGAAAGCTCTATTAAAAATTACAACATTAATTATTTCCAAACCAGTATTTAAGTTAAAAGAAATTCTATTAAAGTTTCTTTTGATAAAAGATACTTTAGGATTATTTTCTATTATACCGGTTATTACTGCTGTTTCATTATCTTTTATTTCAGATATTTTTTGAGGTTTATAGTAGTTATAACGATAAGGATAATATGTTAAAAGATCTTCAATATCATAGATATTTAACTTATTTAATTCTAATAAAATTTTAGATCCGATTCCTTTTATTTCTTTTAGCATAAAATTCCTCCGCTTTTTTGTATAAAATGTTCTAAAAGTGGTTGACAAAATAGAACTTTTCATTTAGTATATAAAGCACCAATTCACTTTTTGGCGAATTGGTGCTAGTATCACACTAGCCAACCCCTTTTTATTCTTTGGAGCTGACCTCAGGGGGCAGCTTCATTTTTTTGTAATTATTTATTGGCTAGATTTTTATAATATTCGTATCTTTTGACAGCCGCATCTTTATTAGCTGAAAGCAATTCTTCAGCTAATTTTTTATTTTTAATTTTTAAAGCATTATAACGAACTTCATTACTTAAAAAGTCATCATATTTTTCAAACTTAGGTTCAGTTGAATCTAAGTATAACTTATTATCAAAGTATCTCATTAATAATAGATAGCCACTTTCAACTGCCAGTTTTTGTTGATCGACAGCATTAACAAGTCCACCTTTTATTCCTTGTTCTACACATGGTGAATAAGCAATGATAATTGTTGGGCCATCATGTTTTTCGGCTTCGTTAAATACTTTAATTGTGTGCATCATATTAGCACCTAAACTTATTTGACCTACATAGATATTAGGATATGTCATCGCTATTTTAAACAAATCTTTTTTAGTAGTTTTTTTACCCATATTGGCAAATTCTGCTACTGCACCAAGTCTACTTGACTTACTTGCTTGACCTCCGGTATTGGAATATACTTCGGTATCAAGTACTAGTATTTTAACATTTTTGCCACTGGAAAGTATATGATCAATTCCACCAAAACCGATATCATATGCCCAGCCATCTCCACCGATAGTCCAAACACTTTTAGGTGGTAAATAATCTATTAAATCTTCCGGCAAATATTTTTTAGCTTCTTCTTTTAAAGCTTCACATTCTTCAAAGTTATCTTTAACTTTTAACCATTTGTTATAAAAAAAGTTAGCTTTTTTATTTTGTTTTAATGTTTCTTCGACTCTTTCTCTTAATTTATTGTAAGATTCTAGAATTCCATAACCAAATTCAGCATTATCTTCAAAAAGACTATTAGCCCATGATACCTTATATGGCATTGATGGACAAGATGCTCCGTATATACTTGAACATCCGGTAGCATTAGCTATTACTAACTTTCTACCGACAATTTGAGTTAACAATTTTATATATGGAGTTTCCCCACATCCTGCACATGCTCCAGAAAATTCAAATAGAGGTTTTCTAAATTGGGTCCCTCTGATAGTATCTATTGGTTTTTCCGGATTAAAATAATTATTAAATAAATCGTCGGCCATTTTTTGTTTTTCCGGATCAAAGTCTCCGGTTGTAAAACAATTTTTAGGGCATTCTTTAATACATAAACCACATCCGGTACAATCAGCTTCACTTATGGAAATAATAAAGTCTTTTTCTTTATCAAATGAGTTTTTACAATAATAAGAATATTTATTTCCTTTATTAAGTAAGAATTGTCTTACGACAGCGTGAGGACAAACCATTGAACATATACCACATTCAATACAGTTTTGTGGATTCCATTTAGGAATAACTTTACTAATTTTTCTTTTTTCTTCAGCACTTGTCCCTCCCGGAAATGTACCATCTATAAATGGCATTAATTCACTTACCTTTAGAGAGTATCCTTCGCGGGCATCAATCTTAGCGAAGATTGAATCTTTCTTATTTTGCTTTATGGTTGGTTCTAAATTAATTTTTATTTTTTGGAGACTAGATTTACTTACATATACACATTGTAAATTAGCTTTAACAATGTCTTTTCCTTTGTTTGTAAACCTTTCTTCAATATGCGTACATAAAATCTTTTCAGCGTTAGGATATTTTAGTAATTGTAAAATATTAGCTTCGATTATTAAACTGATCTTACCCGGAATATTATTTTTTTTGGCTATGATTTCGGCATCTACAGTATAAACAGTTACTTTTTGCTTATTAATAATTTCCTTAACATGATAAGGTAGGAATTCATTTAATTCTTTTTCATTTTTATTAGTATTAATTAGCAGTATTCCTTTTTGTTTGATATTAGAAACAATATCAAACATTTTAAAATATTCATCTTTTGATACTACAATAAGTTCCGGATTTTGAACATAGTAAGGAGCTTTAATTAATTTTTTAGATGTTCTTAAATGAGAAACGGTAACTCCCCCACTTTTTTTAGAGTCATATTCAAAATAACCTTGAACATAATTCTTTTCTCCTAAGATTTTTAGGATATCTTTACTGGCACTTACTAAACCATCTGAACCAAATCCAAATATTTTAAATTCGGTAAAATCATTTTGATAGTTATATTCATGTCTTGGTAAATTGGTATTCGTAATATCATCGATAATACCAATTGTAAAATTGTTTTTAGGTTCATTTTTTAGCATCATGAAAACATCGTAAATATCATTTGGGGTAGTATTTTTACTTGATATACCATATCTACCACCGACAATATCATAATCTTTATCTTTTAAGGCTCCTACTACATCTAAGTACAAAGGTTCTCCGACACTACCTTGTTCTTTGGTACGATCCAAGACAGCTATTCTTTCTGTAGTATTAGGTATTACTTTTTCTAAATATTTTTTACTAAATGGTCTATATAGATGAACTTCAATAAGTCCAAAATAATTGTCTTTTAAATTATCAATAACTTCTTTTACAGTGTCACATACTGAGCCCATGGCTACGATAATATATTTAGCTGTTTTACTACCATAATAATTAAATGGAGCATAATCGGTTTTGATTAGTTTATTTAATTTTTGCATCTCTTCATTAACAATATCAGGTATCTTATTATACAAAGTGTTTTTACTTTCAGCTATTTGAAAATAGACATCTTCATTTTGAGCTGTGCCCTTTGTAATAGCCTTACCGGAATTTAATGCTCTGTTTCTGAATTTTTTTATTTTTTCATAATTTATTGATTTTTTAATAATGTCTTTATCGATTTCTTTAATAACATTTATTTCATGACTGGTTCTAAAACCATCAAAGAAATGTAAGAACGGAATACTGCTTTCAATTGCCGAAAGATGAGCTATTAAAGCCAAATTATGTGCATCTTGAACATTATTTGAGGCAATCATGGCAAAGCCCGTAGACCTTACCGCATAAATATCTTGATGATCACCAAAGATACTTAAAGCATGAGTTGCCAGGCTTCTTGCCGCAACATGAATAACTCCAGGTAACAGTTCTCCGGCTATCTTATACATATTAGGAATCATTAAAAGTAAACCTTGACTGGAAGTAAAGGTTGAAGATAATAATCCGGCGGAAAGAGCCCCATGCAAGGCACCAGCTGCTCCTGCTTCACTTTGCATTTCAATACATCTTACTTTATCATCGAAAATATTTTTTACATCTAAATTACCTAGTAAATCTATTTGACTCGCCATTGGACTAGATGGCGTTATCGGATAAATAAAACTCATTTCGCTTAAGTTATATGCCATGCTGGCGCAGGCAATATTTCCATCTGTAACTTTCATATTAACACGTCCTTCTCTATTTTTAATTATATTACAAAACCAAATTAAAAACTATACTCTTTCAAAAAGTATAGTTTCACTATTTTCATATTCCATAATATTGATATCAAATTTTTTTTCTAAATGCCTTTTATGTTCTTCCCATTTGGTACTGCCACCAATTAAAATGTATTCTTTTTTTGATAATTCTGCATCATTTATTTTAAACATTTTAGATTTTAAATATAAATGGTCTTCCCATAAGATAAGTTCATTATCTTTAATTAATTTTTCTTCATAAATGATTTCATAATTAATATTTAAAAGATGATTAAATATATAATTAAAACAAAATAATTCCGAAGGAGTGAGACTTTTATTTAATAGAAATTTTACTTTG
>JAAYPA010000132.1 GCA_012520055.1 Mollicutes bacterium | reverse complement strand
GAACCGCAAGAACTCGGGGACATTGAATTGTTCCGGTTTGTTAATCCCTCTGGCCTTGAGAGCATTGGCCGCAACTTATTGAAAGAAACAGCGGCATCAGGTCAGCCCGTTCAGGCTGCTCCCGGTGAAGAAGGCGCAGGGACTCTGGTTCAGAAGTACCTCGAAATGTCTAACGTTCAGGTTGTTGAAGAAATGGTTAATATGATTGTGGCGCAACGGGCCTATGAAGTTAATTCTAAAGCTATAACTACTGCTGATGAGATGTTGAGCCAGGCGGCCAACCTCAAACGCTAATTTATGTTTAAAAAAGTTCTAGCCGTCTGGCTGTTAACTTTGGGGCTGTTGGGGCTTTCGGTGTTGCCTGATGCAGTAAATTCTAAGGTATATGCTGAGGCTCAAACCCAGACAGTCAGCGTTAATACGCTGACGAACGCCGCCGCAATGGTTATCAGACAGCGGACCGGGGTGCCGATTGAAAGCGACAGTCTGACTATTAACTACCTTGGTAATCCAACAGAGCTCACTGTTCCCGCGGGTAATCTCGAGTTGGCGGTAACTCTGCCCTATGGCGTACGTTATAATGGGCCGACTACTGCTGTAGTTACGGTCAGCGTTGATGGAAAAGTCTGCGATGCGGCAACCTTAAAATATGATGTTAAGCTTTATCAGCAGGTAGTAGTAGCCGCCCGGGCGATTGCTAAGGGTGAAGTTTTAGGGACAGATAATCTCCGTTTAGAACGTTTAGATGTTGGAAGGCTGACTACGGGTTATTATAGCGACATAAATGACATTTCCGGCTTGATAAGCCGGCGAGCCCTAAAACCCGGCACGGCCTTCAATAGATATCTTATCGAAAAGCCGATAGTTGTAAACCGAAATAGCGCAGTGACCATAATCGCCAGAAGCGGCGGTGTTGAAGTAACCGCCTTTGGTAAAGCCCTCCAGGACGGATATGAAGGTCAGATTATAAGAGTGCAAAACGTTAACTCCCAGAAATATATGGCAGCCAAAGTAACTGGTCCCGGAACAGTCGAAATTACCATTTAGACCGATTAACCTTGAGAAGGGTGAGTTTATATGCATAGCCTAACCAAAAGTTTTATATGCTGTATCGTGTTAGGTTTTTTGATAGCAGTATTGCCTGTGGCTAAAGTTGATGCCGCGTCGCTCTGGAGCGATAACACCAACTTGTATTCAGATCATAAGGCGCGAGCTGTAGGCGACATCCTCACAATCCTGATTAATGAATCGTCAAGCGCCAGCCGGACAGGCAAAGCTAATAATTCTAAAGCGGCGAGCGGTGGTGCTTCGGCCGGAACCGGTATCTTTAGATGGATCGCCGGTGCTGATTTTGAAAGCGAAGACAGATTCAGCGCCCAAGGCTCAATTTCCAATACTAATAGAGTAAGCGCTAAAATGACAGCGCGGGTTATTGAGGTTCAGCCCAACGGTAACCTAGTTATTACCGGTACACAGAGCATTAAGCAAAACGGCGAAGAGCAGAAGATTACCGTTACCGGAGTTGTCCGGCCCGATGATGTAACGGCCGAGAACACGGTATTATCAAGCTATGTCGCCGATGCCCAAATCCGTATTGATGGCCATGGACCAATCGCCGGCAAACAACGGCAGGGCATTTTGACTCAAATCTTCAACTTCTTGTTTTAAATGGAGGCATTATGCTTAAAAAAATACGGATTTTAACCGTTTTGTTATTGACACTTATAATGACTTGCCTCAGCATATTTCCAGCCGGGGCAGCGCCGGCCGCCGTTAGTACCCGGATAAAGGATATTGCTAAGGTTCAGGGGGTTCGCGCCAACCAGCTTATCGGTTACGGTTTGGTAGTCGGCCTGGCCGGAACCGGCGACTCTACTAAGAACATTCAAACAATGCAGTCAATTTCCAATATGCTTAGCGGTTTTGGCGTTACAGTTACTGCCGATCAGCTGGAGTCCAAAAACGTCGCTGCCGTAATAGTGACAGCGCAGTTGCCGCCTTTTGTCAAGTCTGGTGATACCATTGATATTACTATCTCATCACTGGGTGATGCCAAAAGTCTTCAAGGCGGAACCTTATTGCAAACACCGCTTAAGGCCGGTAACGGTCAAATTTATGCTGTTGCCCAAGGTGCGGTATCGACAGGCGGGTTTTCGGCCGGCCGCGGTGGCAGCAGACAGCAGAAGAATTTCCCGACTGTTGGTACAACGCCAAATGGTGCGATTGTCGAACGTGACGTAGCGGTTGAGTTAGCCAGTAACGGGACAATAAGAT
>JAAYPA010000123.1 GCA_012520055.1 Mollicutes bacterium | reverse complement strand
TGCAGGGCAAGTTATTAAGCTATTCACAGGTCGTGATGCTGAGCCGCATGAGGTCGCAGCGCTTATCAAGCGTTATGAAGAAGTACTCCCAGACCACCTTTCCGCTCGAAAAGGCCAGCTAATGCCTAATATAAATGAATTACTTGATCATTTTCATGGCCACCGCGAGTTTGTATCCCTCCTCTTAACCGGTAATACGACACTTGGAGCCAAGGCTAAACTTGCAAGATACGGTATTGCGCAATACTTTGACTTTTCGGTAAGCGCTTTCGGTGATACTTGCCCTGACCGGCTAGACTTAGCAGCCGACGCCTATGCCAAGGCAACTAAACGCTACCCTGGTATTAAAGCTGAAGATATCTTTGTAATTGGCGATACCCCTAACGATATTCGCTGCGGCAAATCGATCGGCGCTAAGACCATCGCTGTTGCCACTGGATCGTATTCACTCGCTGAGCTTGCTCAGCACACACCTTGGTGGACAGTTGACTGTTTGCCCGAACCAATCCAATTTGAAAAAAGACTAATGACTATGTAGCATGGCGAAATCCTCCCACTATTTACACTGGTCAATAATTCCTTTGCTTGTTGTCACCAGTTTAGATTAGTGATAAAATTTGAATATCTTGGTTGCATGACAATCAAGCAGGGAGGATTTACAGTATGAAAATATTCAATGAAATATTTGACTGGATTGGGAGTATCGCTGTTGCGTTGGTCATTGCGATTTTTATAAACGCCTTCATATTCCAGCCGACAAGAGTAGCTGGACCTTCAATGCAGCCGACACTTCAGGATCAAGACTACATCATTATATCAAAACTATCGCACACACTTAGTAAAGCCCCTGATTATAACGATATTGTGGTAATCGATAGCCGCGTTCACCGTGAGCGAAGTTTAAAGGATGATTTGATGCAGCCGGTAACCACTTATCTAAATGCCTACAAACCGATTATTGATGCCGACCATAGCGTTTGGATTAAGCGTATAATTGGAAAACCCGGCGATGTCCTAGAGTTTAAAGATGGCAAAGTATACCGAAATGGAATTGCTCTAAGCGAACCTTATACTAAAGAGCCGATGCTCTATAGTTCTGACCGAAAAGTTACCGTTCCCGAAGGGCACGTCTTTGTGATGGGTGATAACCGCAACAACAGCAGTGACAGTCGCCACATCGGCTCTGTTCCTTTCGACCATGTTCTGGGCACAATGGTATACAGATTTTAACACTATGCAGAAAACCGGCCAAACGGCCGGTTTTTATTACCCACTAACAAAGGCGATAACTAAAAAAACTCCTTCAAAATCCTGCTTAAACTAGTCTCTATTTTTAATTAGACCAATCATTCGAATAAATTGCCCAAGCTTAGTACCTATGACCGGTATTCTCTGGATATCACGTTCATCAATGCCACCGATAAGCACTAACACAAAAACATAAACGACACTGCCTATAAACACTGCCGACGCGGCCGCAATCCCGTTGCTTTGAGCAGCTTGGAGCACTGCTTGATAAACGCCAAAAATGCAAATCCCCATTATACTTGCTGCCACTATACTTTTGGAAAGGCTGACTAAGTCGATCGTAAAATTTGTGTATTTACGGACAAAGTACATGTTTAAGATAGCAGCTACACCTATATCGAATACAGTAGCCCAGGCTG
>JAAYPA010000053.1 GCA_012520055.1 Mollicutes bacterium | reverse complement strand
TGGAGCAGGTGATGGGAATCGAACCCACGTGGTCAGCTTGGAAGGCTGAAGTTCTACCATTAAACTACACCTGCATCAGCAAGTTAAATTATACCATAACTAGCTGATTTTTCAAGTATTTTTTATAATTTAAACAAAGTAAGAGCTACTTTTCCTTTATCAAGCATTACTTCATCAACATAACAAGTAATGATTTCCCCTACTGATAAAACATCAGTCGGATGTTTTATATATTCTTTACTCATTTTTGAAATATGAAGTAAAGCATCATTTTTTATACCGATATCAATAAATGCTCCAAAAGAAGATACATTTCTTACTGTTCCTTTTAACTCCATACCTACTTTTAAATCTTCAATTTTTAAAACATCGCTTCTTAAAATAGGTGGATCAATTTCTTCTCTGGGGTCTAATCCGGGATTTAATAATTCTTTAATAATATCTTTAACAGTATATTCATCACTATTAAATCTGTTGATAAGTTCATTGATATCGACATTTTTTAAAGTTTCTTTAAAATCACTGGTTTGAATGTCTTTAATACTCAGATTCAAATACTTTAAAATATTATTAGTTAATTCATAACTTTCCGGATGGATTCCAGTATTATCCAAGGGATTAATTCCATTATTAATTCTTAAGAAGCCAATAGCTTGTTCATAAACTTTAGGAGTTGTTATTTTTTTGATTTCTTCTCTAGAAGTAAAAGTGTTTTTTTCTTTATGTTTCATAATTTTTTCGATAACACTTTTGGTAAGACCTGATACATATTTTAAAATAAATTCTGAAGCTGTATTAATATTTACACCAACATTATTAACAACTTTAGAAACAGTAAAATCTAGACTTTCGGTTAATTTTTTTGAATTAACATCATGTTGATATTCTCCTATTCCAATTGATTTAGGATCTATCTTAACTAGTTCTGATAATGGATCTTCAATTCTACGACCAATGCTTACCGCACTTCTTTCCTGTACTTCTAAATTAGGAAATTCTCTTTGGGCTTCTTTGGATGCAGAATATACAGAAGCTCCGGCTTCACTTACAATAGCATAATATACCCCATTTAATTCTTTTACGATAGCCGCAATAAATTCTTCACTTTCTCTTGAGGCGGTTCCATTACCGATAGCAATTAAATTTAAATTATATTTACTAATTAGTTCAATAATTTTTTTACGTGATCCTTCTTTATCATTATGTGGTTCATGAGGATAAATAACATCAATGTGTAAGACATTGCCTTTTTCATCTAAGCAAGCTAATTTACATCCGGTACGATAAGCAGGATCAAAACCTAAAACACGATAACCGGTAAGTGGTCTTTGCATTAAAAGATTTCCTAAATTTATTTTGAAAACTTCGATAGCAGAATCTTCGGCTTTTTCAGTGAGTTCATTTCTAATATCACGTTCAATACTTGGATACATTAATCTTTTTAAGGCATCTTTGATTGCTTCTTCAACATAGTCTCGTACAAAGGAATTAGGATTTTTTATAATTTTATTTTTTAACTCTCCAAAAATATAATCATTATCATATTCTAAAGAGATATTAAGCACTTTTTCTTTTTCACCACGATTTATAGCTAAAACTCGATAGCTTTTGGCACCTCTGACTTTTTCTTTGAAGTCATAATACATCTCATAAATCTTTTTCTCATCGACGGCATCTTTTTTTACTTTAGAAATAATTATTCCATTATTGTAAATGTAGTTTCTCAAAAATTTACGATAGTAAGCATTATCACTAATCCACTCAGCAATAATATATTTTGTATGCTCTTTAGCATCTTCCTTAGATACTGGGGCTTTACTAAATAAGTCATCCATAGTACCTACGGTTGGAAAAGACATTATCATTTTTGCTAATGGCTCTAAACCCATTTTAATAGCTTCGGTAGCTTTAGTTTTCTTTTTTTCTTTAAATGGTAAATACAAATCTTCGACATCAACCAGTTTAGTACAATCTAATATTTTTTGTTTGAGTTCTAAAGTAAGCATACCCTTTTCTTCTATTAATCTAATAACTTGTTCTTTTCGTTCCATTAGATTAACATAGTAACGATATTTTTCTTCAATTTTTTGGATTGTATTTTCGTCTAAAGCACCTGTTGCTTCTTTACGATATCTGGCAATAAAAGGAATAGTAGATCCTTCTTCTAATAATTTTAAGACAGCTTCAATTTGTTTTTGTTTAATATTAAGTTCTGCTGCTAATTCATTTATAATAATTTCTTTCATTTTTTAACACCTTTTTCATTATATCATTTTTGGTAAAAAAAAACGGTTAACCGTTTTTATTTTTCATTTAAGTTGACATTTTCTTCCTCTAAAAGTTCTTTAAAAGTTATTTTAAATTTTTCAATTTCTTTTCTTAAAGCATCAGGATAAATATTTCTAGCATTACAAACTGCTTTATATATATGTTTAATTCTAACTTCATTACTGTTTTCAAATACAGCATAACTAAACGCATTAGCTAACACAGTTAAACAAATATCAGGATATCTACTAGCTATCTCATATACTCTTTTATATTCACTGGTCATATCAACTAAAAATCTAAAGATCATTTCTTTTTGGAAATCTGTATAAGCCAGTTTGACACCTAATTTTTTTTCAAATTTAGGATAAGTTCCCATTAATATTTTTACTACCGTTTCTGGATCTGCTTCTATTATTTCAATTTTTTGAAATCTTCTTAGGAATGCTCGGTCTCTTAAAATATAACTTTCATATTCTTCAGTTGTAGTAGCTCCGATCATTTTGATAGTACCACGATCAAGATATGGTTTTAACATATTGGCAAAGTCTATATTAGTATTTCCGGTTTTACCTACTAAAAGATGAACTTCATCTATAAATAAAATAGTCTTTTCTCTATTTTTCAATTCTTGTAATAATAATTCTAACCTTGAATCAGTATTACCATCTTTAGTTGAAGACCCTAATAAACTGGTAATATTTATTTTAATAACATCCCAGCCTTTAAGAGCTTCAGGAACGTTTCCTCTTTGAATTAAATAACCAAGTCCCTCAACTATAGCTGTTTTACCAATACCGGGTTTACCAACTAAAAGAGCTCCTTTATCAGGAGATATTAAAGCTAAAATCATTTCTTTTATTTCTTGGTCTCTACCAATAGCCGGATTAGTTATATATTCTTTTTTACTTAAGTTTTCTCCATAGTATTCAATAATACTTAAGGAGTCATTAGATTCTTCTTTATTATCTGAAAAATCCAATACTTCAAAATTATCATTATTGGTATCTAAGACTTCAATATCTTTATCCACGTTAATCACGTCCTATGCAAAAGTATAACATAAAATCTTATGTTTAGAAAGTTAGAATGGTAGAAATTTCTTCTTATAACCACCAGAAACATCATGACAATCACTGGTAATTATCGATGCTTTTGGATCCATATTTTTAATTAAATGTTTAAATCCATAGTATTGATCGAAAGGAACAATAACCAGAAGCAATGGTTCGGTATTATTAAATAAACCACCCTTACCTACTAACTCGGTTACACCGATATGAACTTCATTTAATAAAATATCTGATATTTCATTTAGTTTACTTGATTTAATATAACACATTTTCGAGTCTTTTACTCCCAAAATGATAATATCTACTATTTTATTACTAAGAAGTAAAATGAATACGGAATAAATAGTTTGAGTAAAACCAAAAACAATAAAACCTAAAAATATTATAAAAATATTCGTCCATATGGATGATGAACCCATAGGTAATTTCGTATATTTAGATATTATAGCAGCTATGGTATCACTTCCTCCAATGATAAAACCTGATCGATATGCTATACCGTTGGAAACTCCATAAATAAATGAAGTAAAGATTAACAAAAGTAAAGTACTTTCAAATTGGATAGAAATACTGGTACGTAAAGGTTCGGTTAAAGCTACAATCGTATTGTATAATAAAGAACCAAATAAAATCTTTAAAACCATTTTTTTATTCAAAAAAATTAAGCCAAGAACAGTTAGTATTCCGGTGGAAATAAACAAAAATACGGAGGTGCTTAACCCGGTTAATTTATTAATTACTATACCTAGTCCAGACATTCCTCCAATTACTAATTTATTAGGTACTAAAATAAAATTATAATTTAAGGCTACAAATACAACGGAAAAAAAGAAAAACAAAAATCTTGTTAATAATTTATCGGCATTTACTAATTTTAAAATTGATTTTTGCTTTACCATATTAACTCCTATTTTAATAATATCATAATTTAAATATTATAGGTTAAAAAAACTTTCCAATAAAGGGAAAGTTTTAACAACCCCAAGCTGATTTTACTGAAGCTAAATTGTTAGTTGCAGCAGTACCTAATTGTAAAAACGCATTACATGCTGAGTTAGTAAGTGATGATAAATCCCAATTACTAATATTTCCAACACTCCATGTCGTTGCACTATTACCAGCACCAGCAAAAATCATACTTAATGTTTCAACATTTATAGTATCCCAATTACTTAAATCTCCTACTGTCCAGTATTGGGTTTTATGTCCAGATTGTCTAAACATCAAATTTAAATTTCTTACTTTTGAAATATTCCAATTACTTAAATCTCCTATTGACCAAGTATTAGCACTGTAACCTGCACGATTAAACATATAAGCCATATTAGTAATATTGGATACGTCCCAGTTATCAAGATTACCAATTGACCAAGTTATAGCATTATAACCGGCACTATCAAACATATTTGCCATACTGATAACGTTGGATACATCCCAGTTACTTAAATCACCTATCGTTCAGCTTGCTGAAGTAAATCCAGAAAAACAAAACGTTTGTGTCATATTAGTAACATTAGATACATTCCAGTTACTTAAATCACCTATATTCCAAGTTGTTGCACTATATCCAGCAGAAGAAAACACACCTGACATATTTACGACATTAGAAACATCCCAATTATTTAAGTTCCCAACATTCCAAATTAAAGAATTAAAACCGGAAAAAACAAATAAATTTGACATATCAGTAACATTAGAAACATTCCAATTAGATAAATCTGCAATAAATGAATTAACATTTGCACCTGTAGAATAAAACATATAAGACATCGTTTTAGTTTGACTTATATTTACATTTCCATTAATTGTCTTTAAGTTTCGTAAAAAACCAAATAACTGTCGGCATGAGTAGGAGCTATAAATAGAAATTGCTTATGCACCTAAACATATACCTAAAAGAGGATGATTATTAGTAATGGCGTAATGAATAATTTGATAAATATATTTTCTAATTACTGAACCACCGGGAATTAAAAAACCATCACATATTTTTAAAGCTTCTTCGTTAAAATTACCATCCGGCATCAAAAGACCTATCGGTATTCCACCAGCATCTTCTCTTTTCTTAACATAAGAATTAATAAATTTAAATTGATCATCAAAAGGACTACTACCTTCATTAATTGTTAGAGTTGGTACTACTCCGATAATCGTTTTTCTCATTTTTTACTCCTTTATATCAAAAATATTATAGCATAAAAAAAACTTAAGATTAACTTAAGTTTTTATTCCATAATTTCTGAAACAGTACCAGCACCAACAGTACGTCCACCCTCACGAATTGAGAATTGAGTACCAGCTTCTAGAGCAACTGGGCTAATTAATTCTACTGTCATATCTACGTTGTCACCTGGCATAACCATTTCAACACCTTGAGGTAATTCAATTACACCTGTAACATCGGTAGTACGGAAATAGAATTGTGGTCTGTAGTTAGAGAAGAATGGAGTATGACGTCCGCCTTCTTCTTTAGTTAATATGTAAACAGTAGCCTTAAATTTCTTATGAGGTTTAACTGTTCCCGGTTTAGCTAAAACTTGGCCACGTTCTACATCTTCACGGTTAATTCCACGAAGTAGAACACCAGCATTATCACCTGCTACAGCAAAATCTAATGATTTTCTGAACATTTCGATACCTGTTACAACAGATTTTCTAGTATCACGAAGTCCAACAATTTCAACTTCATCGTTTAGTTGTACTTTACCACGTTCAACACGTCCAGTAACAACTGTGCCACGTCCTGAAATTGTAAATACATCTTCAATACTCATTAAGAAAGGTTTTTCAGTATCTCTAACTGGGTCTTCAATATATTCATCTACTGCTGCCATTAAATCTTTAATAGCTTGAACATACTTTTCATCCCCTTCTAGGGCTTTTAAAGCAGAACCTCTAATGATTGGGCAATCAGCATCGAATTTGTACTCAGCCAATAATTCTCTGACTTCCATTTCTACTAAGTCTAATAATTCAGCATCATCAACCATATCACATTTGTTCATAAATACTACGATTTTTGGAACGCCTACTTGACGAGCAAGTAAAATGTGTTCTCTGGTTTGTGGCATTGGGCCATCTGATGCACTAACTACTAGTATTGCACCATCCATTTGTGCTGCACCTGTAATCATGTTTTTAACATAGTCAGCATGTCCTGGACAGTCTACGTGAGCATAGTGACGTTTTTCAGTTTGATACTCAACGTGTGAAGTATTAATTGTAATACCTCTTTCTCTTTCTTCTGGTGCTTTATCAATATTGTCATATGATACGAATTCACCAAAATGTTTAGTAATAGCCGCAGTTAAAGTAGTTTTACCATGGTCTACGTGACCAATTGTTCCTATATTAACATGAGGTTTACTACGATCAAATTTTTGTCTTGCCATTTCTTATTCCTCCTATTTCTTAATCAAACAATATTTTATCTAATTCTTGAATATAATTCAAGTATTATTTAATTTGATACGCTATTTTTCTTAATTATTTCTTCAGCGATTGTTTTAGGTACTTCTTCATAATGATCAAAGAATGGTGTAAATGTTCCTCTTCCTTGAGTGTTACTACGAAGGGAAGTAGCTAAACCAAACATTTCTGCCAGTGGCATCATACATGTGATTTGTAGGGCGTTCCCACGTGATTCTTGTCCTAGTGGACGACCACGACGAGAAGTAATATCTCCCATAACATTACCCATATATTCCTCTGGTGTTACTACATCAACTTTCATGATTGGTTCTAGTAAAACTGGTTTACATTTATTTTTTGCTTCTTTTAATGCCATACTAGCTGCAATTTTAAATGCCATTTCTGATGAGTCAACATCATGATATGAACCGTCGAAGATAGTTGCTTTGATATCAACCAGTGGGTATCCTGCTAAAATACCTCCGGCCATAGCTTCTTGTAAGCCTTTATCAACTACCGGAATGTATTCTTTTGGAACAACACCACCAACAACCTTATCAATAAATTCATAACCTTGTTCTTTATTAGGTTCAAATTTAATCCATACATGTCCGTATTGTCCACGACCACCTGATTGTTTAATATATTTACCTTCACATTCAGCTGGAACAGTTATTGTTTCACGATAAGCAACTTGTGGTTTACCAACATTAACTTCTACTCCAAATTCTCTTCTTAATCTTTCAACTAAAACCTCTAAGTGTAATTCACCCATTCCGGAAATTACAGTTTGACCAGTTTCAGAATCAGATCTGAATTTAAATGTTGGATCTTCATCAGCTAATCTTTGTAAAGCTTGCGTCATC
The DNA here is from genome assembly GCA_012520055.1 of Mollicutes bacterium. Lineage (GTDB taxonomy): Bacteria > Bacillota_I > Bacilli_A > RF39 > UBA660 > DUUS01. The sequence continues at coordinate 19,545 of JAAYPA010000053.1, read as the reverse complement.
TTATCTTGATCATTTTTTGATTTTGGTTCAACAGCTTCATCAATAACCGGATCAGGGAAGGCCATACCTTTCATGATTACCGGGCTTTTTTCATCACATAGAGTGTCAGCAGTAGTAGTAACTTTTAAACCAACAGCTGCTGCAATTTCACCGGTAAATACTTCTGCTATTTCTTTACGGTCATTAGCATGCATTTGTAATATACGTCCGACTCTTTCTTTTTCTCCCTTAGTAGAGTTATAAATATAAGAACCGGCTGATAATTTTCCTGAGTAAACTCTGAAGAAAGTTAAACTTCCGACAAATGGATCTACAGCAATTTTAAATGCTAAAGCCGTAAACGGTTCACTATCAGTTGGATGTCTGAAAACATCATTTCCGTTCTTATCAGTACATTCAATAGCTTCAACATCAGTTGGAGCTGGCATATAATCTAGTACTGCATCTAGGGCAAGTTTTACCCCAATGTTAGATTTAGCACTACCAACTAATACTGGGAAGAATTTAGCAGATAGAGTACCTTTACGAATAGCTCTTTTAATAAGATCGATAGATACTTCTTCACCTTCTAAATATTTTTCCATTAATTCATCATCAAAGTCAGCAACAGCTTCAACTAATTCTACTCTTTTTTCTTCAATTAAATTAACTAGATCTTCTGGAATTGCAATTTCTTCGCATTCTTCATGTTGATCTCCATTATATAAATATGCTTTTCTAGTTAAAATATCAATAACACCTTTAAAGTCGTCTTCAGCACCGATAGGCCATTCAATAGGTTTAGCATTAACGCCTAATCTATTCTTAATACTTTGTAAAGTGAAATTGAAATCTGCTCCTAATTTATCCATTTTATTAGCAAAGAACATTCTAGGAACTTTGAAATCGTCTGCTTGACGCCAAACTGTTTCGCTTTGTGGTTCAACACCGTTTTGGGCATCTAGTAAACAAATAGCACCATCTAATACTCTTAAACTTCTTTGTACTTCAATCGTAAAGTCGACGTGTCCCGGAGTATCAATAATATTTAAACGATATCCTTTCCAGTGACAAGTTGTAGCTGCACTGGTAATAGTGATACCTCTTTCTTTTTCTTGATCCATCCAGTCCATGGTAGCTTCACCATCATGAGTTTCACCAATCTTATGGTTTACACCGGTATGGAATAAAACTCTTTCGGTAAAGGTTGTTTTTCCGGCATCTATATGGGCCATGATACCAATATTACGCAATTTATCTAATGTTACATCTCTTGCCATATAAATATCCTCCTACCATCTAAAGTGAGCAAATGCCTTATTAGCTTCTGCCATTTTATGGGTGTCTTCACGTTTCTTAACAGCACCGCCGGTACCTTCAGCCGCATCAATAATTTCATTAGCTAAATTTTCAGCCATGCTTTTACCATTTCTTAATCTTGCATAATTTACTAACCAACGTAAAGCCAATGCTTGACTTCTGTTTTCAGTAACTTCTATCGGTACTTGAACATTTGCACCACCAACACGACGTGATTTAACTTCTAGAGCTGGTCTAATGTTTTCCATAGCTTTATTATAAACATCGATTGGATTTTCATTCTTTTTTGTTTTAATGATTTCAAATGCCTCATATAAAATCTTTTCAGCTGTTCCTTTTTTACCATCATTCATAATAGTATTGATTAATTTCGTAACAACTTTTGAATCATATATAGGATCTGGTAAAACATCTCGTTTTACTGCACGTTTTTTACGCATTGTTTTTCCTCCTTAAATCTTTTTATTTCTTAGGTCTTTTAGAACCGTATTTACTTCTGCCTTGTTTACGATCGTTTACACCTTGAGTATCAAGTGCTCCACGAATAATATGGTAACGAACACCGATTAAGTCTTTTACACGACCGCCACGAATTAATACAACACTATGTTCTTGTAGGTTATGACCTTCACCCGGAATATAGCAATCTACTTCTCTACCGTTAGATAATCTAACACGAGCATATTTTCTTAAAGCTGAGTTAGGTTTCTTTGGAGTCTTTGTCCCAACTCTGGTACAAACACCTCTCATTTGTGGATGATCTGTATTAGTAGTTTTTCTTTCTAAACTATTAAATCCGAAATTTAAAACCGGACTTTTACTTTTTTTGGTCTTAGGTTTTCTTTTAGATTTAACCAATTGATTAATTGTTGGCATATTTTCCTTCCTTTCTACGCACACTTCCTGGTGTGTTGTTTATCCTCTAAAATTAAGTTCTATCAAGGATAGAACTCAAATTAAAATGCATTCTCATATTATCATTTTATTATATGACTGTCAACTATTTTTATACTATTTTATATTACTAAGAGCTTTTTTAATAGTTTCTTTTTCAGTATTATACTCATGAGCATAATTTTGAATATAATCTACAGATAAATAATCTTCTAAATGATATTTATTTATAACTATTTCCGGATTTTGATAATTGTTAAATATTTCTTCGGTAGCTTCCTTTAACAAAGCCATACCTTTTTCATAATCCTTTTTAATTAAATAATAAAATTTAAAAGCTAATAAAGTACTTAATAGATATTTACCGTCACCTAATACACTATCAGCTAAATGAATTGAAGATTTTTGGGGAAAATTACATAAATTAAATATATGTAACAGCGGATTATTAATAAAATCTTTTAATCTAGTCTTATTACTAATACTTGTCATTTCATTTTTAATAAATTGTTCTAATTGTTCGTAATATTGTTTTTCATTAAATGATGCTTCAAAACTAGAAAGTAATGGTGTTTTAATATTTAAACATTCCAGTAACACATTGGTCTGATTATTTAAAACTTTTTGAGGATTAGTAATACTAATTAATACTTTTTGTAAATATCTATTTTGATTTGTTAATAAAAAGTACTTATATAAATTAACTTCTAAAGCCAAGAAATCACAGTTTTCAATAATGAAATCTATTAATAATAATTCAACTAATTTAGGAAAAAATTCAGAAAAAATATTTCCTTTGCTCAATTCTTTTTGATAAAAACCAGCAATTTTTTGAATATCTTTATCATGAGCTATTTCATGGACCATCCTAAAAAGAGAATCCAAATTGATAGAATCATTATAAGTTAAGAGAATGTGTCTATTAGGGTAATATATTCCTGTAGGTGAAGGGGAAACTGTTTTAGAAGTTTTTGTTAAATGAATCAAATTTTGTTCAATTACTTTCCAAACAATATTATTTTCCATAAATGGAATAGTGTTAAAGAATTTATTTCCCAGTTTTATCATGGCCTCTTCAGTTAATTGATATTGATAATTACTAATTAAGGGGGGGTTCTATTGCAACTGAGGTATCATTCAAACTTTTTCCTTTTGTTAATTTTAAAAAAATCTCTAACATTTGTAAAGCTTGAAGATCAAAAATCCTCCTTAATTTATAAGTTAATGATTCATGATTTGATGCGTAATCATAAAATAGAGAAGTATAATTAATTATTAAATCTCTCTCTGGTAATTCTTTATTTTTTATCATAACTTTGAAAAGCATATCACAATATTGTTTCAAAGCAAAATACTTAGAAGCTTTTTGCTCAAAAGTATGATTCTTCCAATCTTTAATTTCTTCTAATTCCTGAATAATTTTTTGAAAATCCCAAGATAAATTCAAAAAAAACCCCCCTTTTTAATGAATGATTGCTATTATAGCATATTTAGAGCTATTTAGCAAAATTCATTACATACCGGAGGATTTGCTTCATAAATTAAGTTAGTTAAATACTCTTTGATATCATCAGTTTCAGTCTCTTTAGAATAAGTTCCAATAACATTACCTTTTTTAAAAGCAACAATTAATAAATCTTCTATTTCTTCAATATTTAGCATATCTTTATATTTATCATCAATAATCTTTGATTTTTTTAAAAACAAAGCTTTATCTGTATCACATTCACATAATGCTTCACAAAATATTTTAGCTATTTCTTTAGCTTCTTTTGTTTCATCAGCAATGAATACAACTCCCGATAAACTATTTGTATTTAAAAAATCTTCATAAGTAATACTTTTAACTAAAGTTGTATCTACATCAAAAAGTTCTTGAAATTCATTGGTTTCTTTCTTTTCATTACAACCAGTTATTAAAAATAATGATAATAATACGATAATTATCTTTTTAATTTTTTTCATAATTATTCTCCTTCATTGGTAGCATCATAACCTTTTGTTTCATAATCAGAACATTTTATATATGGGAAGTAGTCATGACTAAATAATTTTTTTTTAATAACTACATAACCTTTACAATTTTCATTTTGGTTTTTAAATTCTTTTAAAAAATTGGTTGTCATTAATTTTTGAGAAGTAATTACTTTCTTGCTAGTTGGTAGTTCATGAGGATATTGAGAATAATAATCTTCCGCTGCTGTTTTTATTTCTTTTTCTAATTTATAAAAATCTTTATTTTTATTTTGTAGATTATATCCGATATAAGTCAAACCACTCACTAATAAAATCGCAATTCCACTCCAAATAATCAATATCTTTTTCATATTGTTCTTACTTCCGTGATACTTGTTTGTTTTTTAACTTCAATATTATTATATAAACGAAATATATAATAAATCGCAATAATTAAAAACAAACATAAAATAGTAATAAAAAAAATCATGGTTCCGAATCCCCAACCTTTATTATTAAGTTTCATGTCAAGCCCACCTTTTTCATTCTATTATTATATATAAAATTAAAAATAAATGCAATTAAAAACCCGTTTTTGACGGGTATTTTATTAAGCTAATTCTACAGTAGCGCCAGCTTCTTCTAATTTAGCTTTGATTTCATTGGCTTCATCATTAGAAACGTTTTCTTTAATGTTACCACCATTATCAGCTAAAGCTTTAGCTTCAACTAAACCTAAACCGGTAATTTCTCTAATAACTTTGATAACACCGATTTTAGCAGCTCCTGCATCTTTAAGTACGATTGTTTTAGTACTTGAAGTTTCTTCGACAGCAGCAGCTGGTGCAGCAGCTACAGCTACAGCACTAGGATCTACTCCTAATTCTTCTTTCATTGCATCAACTAATTCTTTAACTTCAAGAACAGTCATTTCTTTTAGGGCGCTAATAAATTCATCTTTTGTTAATTTTGCCATTTTTCTCAATCCTTCCTTTTAATTATTTTCCTCTAATTTTTCAGCATACATATTTAAGCCGATTGCGAGATGTTTGACATGTTGTAACATGCCACCAGCAAGCATAGATAACAATGTTTCCATTGGTGGAACGCTTGCATACTCATTAATTGTGTCTACTGAGACAACATTTCCTTTGATAATTCCGGTTTTAATAGTTATAGATTTATTATCTTTAGCGAAATTATCTAGAACTTTAATTGCCTCAAGTAAGTTCTTAGAGAATAAAAGTGCATTTGGTCCGTCTAGGAATTCAGTTAAATCTAATTTTAAATCATCAAGAGCTAATTTAACTAATGTATTTTTATAGATTTTAACTTCTGCATTTACTTCTCTTAATTTGCGTCTTAATTTAATAATATCAGCTACAGTTAATCCTTGATAAGTAAATAAAACAACTGTTTCTGAATCAGAAATTTTATTTCTAATTTCATTAACTGTTTCTTTTTTTAAATTAAGACTTTTCTCACTTGCCATAGTATCCTCCTTATATATTTATAAAAAAACTTTCCATAAGGAAAGTTTTACTTTTTAAAGTATATCTTTCCTCGGCAGGATTATTAAAACCTTAGGTTCCCTGCTGTCTACGGCAAAAAGTTTTTTTATTTCGTTTTTTATTATATTACATTATCTATTATATGTCAAAAGAATCTAAACTAATCTTGATTCCCGGACCCATAGTAGTACTAATAGTAATATTTTTAATAAATTTTCCTTTAATACTAGCTGGTTTATTTTTAGTTATAGTATTAACAAAATATGCTAAATTCTCTGTTAAAGCTTTTTCATCAAATGATACTTTACCGATGATAGAATGAACATTTCCGAATGTATCAACACGATATTCGATCATTCCTTTTTTAACATCTTCAACAACTTTTGCAGGTGTAGGTGTTACTGTTCCAGTTTTAGGATTTGGCATTAAGCCTTTAGGACCTAAAATTTTACCGATTTTACCTAATATAGGCATCATTTCCGGAGTAGCGATAATAATATCAAAATCAAACCAATTTTCTTTTTCAATTTTTTCAATTAATTCAACTTCTCCAACAAAATCAGCACCAGCATCAGTTGCTTCTTTAGCTGCATTTCCTTTAGCTAAAACTAAGATTTTAGAAGTTTTACCAGTTCCATGCGGTAATACTATTGAACCTCTTAGTTGTTGATCAGATTTTTTAGTATCAATATTTAAATTTAAAGCTACATCAATTGAGCTATCAAATTTAGTAATATTTGTTTGTTTAGCTAATTTTATTGCTTCAGATAGTTCATAAGCTTTTTTCTTATCAACTAACTTGGAAGCTTCCACATATTTTTTTCCTTTTTTCATTTATTTCCCTCCAATCGTGGTAGATTTTGCGGATTATTTATTATTCTTGAGTTTCTTCTTCGTTTGCGTCTTCGTCTTTACCAATTACTTCTGGTTCGACATTTGTTTCTTCTAGACCTGCTTCTAATTCAGCAAGTTCAGCTTCACGTTTAGCTTGTTCTTTTTCAGCTTCTTTAGCTTCAGCTGCTTGCTGTGCAAGTTCAGCATCATTGACACCTTTAATCGCAATACCCATATTACGAGCGGTACCTTCAATAATGTTCATAGCGCCTTCTAAATCATAAGCATTTAAATCAGGCATTTTAGTTTCAGCAATTTTTTGTAAATCTTCTTTAGAAATAGTTGCTGCAATTTCATTTGCACCTTTTTTACTTGCTTTTTCAATTTTAGCTGCTTTCTTTAATAAGAATGGAGCAGGCGGAGTTTTAATTACAAAATCATAACTACGATCATCATATAAAGATATTTCAACAGGAACGATATCTCCTATTTTATCTTTAGAAGCGTCGTTAAATCTAGTACAAAACTCTTGTAAATTAATTCCGGCTGGACCTAAAATAGTACCTACTGGTGGAGCAGGTGTTGCTTTTCCGGCAGGAATTTGTATTTTTATTTTTTTAACGATTTCTTTTGCCACGAAAAACACTTCCTTTCATTATTTTCGCTTAGTGGTATGGGCTAATCCGCTTCCCTTCCACTAGTACAGATATAAAAATATATAACTGCAATCACGATATTAGCACAACAAACCCTTATTTTCAAGCATTTTTAATAAAAAAAGATAGACTTTGCTATCTTTACATTTTACTAACTTGATATATTTCAACTTCAACCGGGGTTTCTTGACCAAATAAATCGATTAAAACCGTAATACGATTCTTTTCTAAATCAATATTATCAATAGTTCCGATCATACTCTTAAATGGACCATCAACAATCGTAACTTTGGTTCCAACCGCAAGTTCGGTATCAACATCCATACGAGTCATACCCATCTTAGATAAAATACGATCAATTTCTTGAGGAAGTAGAGGCGTAGGTTTAGCTCCCTTACCACTTGATCCGATAAATCCGGTAACACCAGGAGTATTACGAACAACGTACCAAGCTTCATCAGTCATAATCATTTCCACTAAAATATATCCGGGAAACATTTTTTTGGTTTTTTCTTTAATACTACCATCTTTTAAAGTTTCTTTAACATTTTCTTCGGGAATAATAACTCTGAAAATATAATCTTGAAAGCCCATTGACTCGGCACGCATTTCAAGTTTTTCTTTTACTTTACTTTCATGACCACTATAAGTGTTTACAACATACCATAACTTTTCCATATTATCCAATTAATCCTTTTAACCATGAAAAGATAAAATCCATACCATAGAAATATAATCCGAAGATAACAATAAATATAACTGCCGCTACGGTATACTTAACCATCTCTTCTTTTGATAACCATTTAACTTTTTTTAATTCATCTTTTATTTCTTGAAAATAACTTTTGTAAGCTACTTCAGTAGTTTTTTTTGTTTTTGTTTTTTTAGGTTCCTTTTTTATCATTTCACACCTCATATTTTTTTCAAAATAAAAACACCGTTTCCGTGCTTATCCATAATATAACATAAGCACTTAATTTTGACAAGTATAAATTAATTCTTTAACCTTAGTTCTTAATCTTTGAATCGTATTATCAATTTGTTTAGGTTCCTTTTTTAATATTTTAGCAATATCGATATAACTAAAACCACTGATTAATAATTTATATACTTCGTATTCCATTGGTGACAATATAGCTTTGATTTTAGCTACCAATTCTTCATAGGCTTCCTTTGATGCAACTTTAACTAAAGGATCAGCATTTGGATCACCGATAAGTTCTGATAATGGTTTATTATAAATTTCATATTCATAATCTAAACTATAATTTTCATTATTCTTCTTGTTTTTAATAGTATCGGCTTTTCTAATACAGTTTTGAATTTTTCTTTCAATAACTAAAGATATAAAGGTAGCTAAAGTTGTCTCTTTTTCACTGGAATAACTAACTAAAGCATCGGAAAAGGCCAACATAGCATCTTGTCTTACTTCCATTAAATCCATTCCCAAAACATAAAATACTTTTTTATATTTAGCTATGATGATATCAATAATATATTTATATTTTTCATATATAGTATCTTTAGCATCATCATTGTTTTCTTTGACTAATTGAACTAACTCTACATCATTATACTCCATTTATTTACCCCCAATACCAAACAATAATATACCGGCTGCAACCGAAGCATTTAAACTGTTTACTTTGCCTTTTAAAGGTATGGATATAATAAAATCACTATTCTGTTTTACTATTGGTGAAACTCCAAACCCTTCACTTCCAATTATTAAACATACTTTATCAGCATAACTAACTTTTTGATAATCTTCTCCACCAGCTTCAGCTGCATAGATAAAGTACCTTTTCTTTTTTAATTCATTTATGGCATTAACTAAATTATTAACCATAATTATATTAACATGAGAAAGTGCTCCGCTACTGGTCTTCATCACCGTAGGATTAACACTGATACTACGATCTTTTGGAATAATAATGTTTTTAACACCACGAGCTTCACAAGTACGAATAATAGCTCCAAAATTATGAGGATCTTCCAAATGATCTAATATTAAGACGAGTTCATCATCTTTAATATCATCTAAAGAACCATATTCATAATCATATATTTCCACAATTATTCCTTGATTATGAGGCATCATATTATCTAAAGCTCTTGCATCAGATAATATATATTTTAAATTATTTTCTTTAATAATTTTAAAAATTTCATCATCTTTGAAATTATTAGCTAAATAAATTTTTTTAATTTTGGTAAATTCCAATTCTTTAAACACATTTTTTCCACATGCTCTCATATATTCACAACTTTCTCCATTATTTCTTTAAATCTATTATAATCATTTAAATATAAATAACCTATTAAACATTCTAATCCGGTTGCTTTTTTATAAGTAATAATATCGGTACTTTTACTAGAATGACTACTAGTATTTCTTCCTCTTTTAATAATATCTTGTTCTCTCTCAGTAAAAATATTTTCGTTTTCTAATGCTTCTAAAATTCTTCTTTGAGATTTAGCACTGACATAATTGATACTCATCTTTTGTAAATTATTAACTTTGGCTATTCCTTTATTAATTAAATATTCTCTAATATAAAGTTCATAAGCTGCATCGCCTAAATAAGCTAAGACTAAATTGTTCATAGTAACACCTGCCTAAAGAATATAACATAACTCTTTTTAAAAGTAAAATTGCAAAAAATCAAGATTAGCTAAATAAATCTTGATTTTTTAATTACGTTTTCTAACATATTTTCCGGCATTAAGAGCGGCAATTGCTCCTTCACTGGCAGCATTAATGATTTGATAAATTTCTTTTTTTACAATATCACCACAAGCATAAATACCTTCAATATTAGTTTCTTGATTGTTATTAACTGTAATATAACCATTATCATCGGTAATACCTAAGCTTTTACAAAAATAAGTAGCCGGGCCACTTCCTAAGTTAACAAATAGACCATCTATTTTAATTTTTTTATTTTTAAATATAGCTTCTTTAATTCTTCCTTCTTCATGAATTATATCAATTATTTCATCATTAATAATTTCTATATTATCTTTTTCAATACTAAGATCTCCTTCATATAGAAAATAGACTTTTTTAACAATATCACTTAAATATTTAGCTTCTTCTATAGCTTGGTTATTATTACCTACTAATAACACTTCTTTGCCATCATAAAGATTAGCATCACATAAAGCGCAGTAATTAATTTTTAAATGTTCAAACCCGGCTAGTTTCTTTTGACCTCTACCAGAAGCAATAATAATAGCTTTAGCTTTATATACACCTTCATTAGTCTTAACAGTCTTGATATTATCTTCAAGTTTTAATTCTAAGACTTCTTCTCTTTTCATCGGAATATCTAAAGATCTGAAATGACGATAAAAATTAGTAGCTAGTTCCGGACCACTGATATTACCATAACCTATATAATTCTGAATTTCCGGAATGGAATTTAATTTTCCACCCGGTGTTTCTTTTTCTAAAACCAAAATATTTAAATTACTTCTTTTTCCATAAATAGCCGCATTTATTCCCGCCGGACCTAAACCGACAATTATTAAATCATACATTAGAATAACACCTTATCTACATTATTTTTATCATTATATAAGTCTTCAAATTTGCTTTTTCGAGAATTGATAGTTAAAATAACTATACCAATAATTATCATAATAATAGATACTATTTGAGCTATTTTGAAGCCACCTAGTAACAAAGCATCCGTACGACTCATTTCAATAAAGAAACGAATGATGCCATATCCAATAAAATATAAACCGGTCATTGTACCAACTTTAGTATATTTATTTCTTCTAATAAATAAGAAAATAATAAATAAAACAAAACAAGCTAAAGACTCATATAAAAAAGTCGGAGTATAATAAACATTATCAATTTTCATTCCTTCAATAATAAAATTAGGAATAAATAACTTTCTTAAATTTTCGGCAGTAGTAACCACTCCATGAGCTTCCCTGTTAAAGAAGTTACCCCATCTACCGATAGTTTGACAAAGTAATAATGGAACCGCCATAAAATCTAAATAACGAATAAATCTGACTTTATATCTTTTGCAATAAATATAAACAGTCATTAAAGCTGCTATTATTCCTCCATGGATAGCTAGTCCACCATCCCAAGTTTTATATATTTCAGATAAATTTTTACTATAATAGTCCCAGTTAAAAATAACAAAATATATTCTGGCACCGATAAAAGCAAAGATTATTGCCCAAAAAAGCATATTAAAAATAAAATCTCCTTTTATTTTAAATTTTTTTGCTTCCTTTTGAACTAAAGTAATTCCGATTATAACAGCCAATAAAATAAGTACGCTGTACCATTTAATATCAAACCCACCGATTGAAAAAATAACTGGATTCATTTTCTGCCTCCCATAATTTGTTTAGTAATAAGTGCATCCAAGACAATTGTCATAAAAGAGATAAACAGTGAAATGAAAAATGGTGCTATCCAGCCTTCAACCACAAAGTTATCACCGATTATAAAACTTGCTAATTTTAAAATAATAACATTAATAAACGGATAAAACAAACCTAAAGTATAAATAGTAAGAGGTAAAGCAAGAAGTTTGATAATCGGTTTAACGGTTTTATTTAGAATAATGATAACTACCGCAGTAATAATAGCATACCAAAAACCATTTATATAAAATCCCTTAAAAATACTGGTTGCCATTAATAGAGAAATCGCATTGATTATTATTGTTAGAACAAATTCTACGAATGTCCACCCTGGAGTTTTTCTTTCACTATAGATTATCATTGTATCACCTATTTTTAATTATATAATTTTTTATTAGTATAATCAATTATTTATAAAAAAACTCTACATAAGTAGAGTTTATAATTTTTTCTTTAAGAATTGTCCTGTATAGGAATTTTTGACTTTAATAATTTCTTCCGGAGTACCGGTAGCAACTATTTCACCACCCATATCTCCGCCTTCTGGACCTAAATCTATGATATAGTCGGCAGTTTTGATAACATCTAAATTATGTTCAATAACAATTACGGTATCACCATTGTTAACAATTCTTTGTAAGATAATTAATAATTTTTTAATATCATCAGTATGTAAACCGGTAGTAGGCTCATCTAAAATAAAGACACTTTTTCCGGTTGGTTTTTTTTGTAGTTCCTTAGCAAGTTTGATACGTCCTGCTTCACCACCTGATAAAGTAGGTGCTGATTGTCCTAATTTAATATAAGATAAACCGACATCAATTAACATTTGTAATTTATTTTTTACTTTTGGAACGTTATCAAAAAATTCAATTGCTTCACTTACGCGCATATCCAAAATATCGGAAATATTTTTATTTTTAAATTTTACTTCCAAAGTTTCACTATTATAGCGTCTACCACCACAGACATCACATGGAACATAAACATCCGGTAAGAAATGCATTTCGATTTTCTTAACGCCATCTCCCCAACAAGCTTCACAACGTCCACCTTTAACATTGAAAGAAAATCTTCCTTTATTATAACCACGCATTTTAGCTTCTTTGGTTTCACTGAAAACATCACGTATATCATCAAATACTCCAACATAAGTAGCGGGATTACTGCGTGGCGTACGACCAATTGGATCTTGACTTATTTCTACAACTTTATCTACTTCCTCTAACCCAGTAATTGATTTATGTTTACCTGGTAAATCTGTTCTGCCATAAACAGCATTGCCTAAAGCTTTATGTAAAATTTCATTAACTAAAGTACTTTTTCCAGAACCAGACACTCCTGTTACAACAGTAAGAGTTCCTAAAGGAAATTTTACATCTATATTTTTTAAATTGTTGGCAGCTGCTCCTTTAATTTCAATAAATTTACCATTACTTTTTCGACGCTTTTTAGGTACATCAATTTTTAAATCACCACTTAAATATCTGCCGGTAATACTGTTTTGATTTTTCATAACCTCTAAAGGCGTCCCCTCGGCGACTACTTCTCCCCCAGCATCTCCCGGACCCGGACCAATATCAATTAAATAATCAGATTCTAACATAGTATCTTCATCATGTTCAACAACTATTAAAGTATTCCCTAAATCTCTCATATTTTTAAGTGATTTAATTAAACGATCGTTATCTTTTTGATGTAAGCCAATACTTGGTTCATCTAAAACATAAAGAACTCCACTTAGTCGACTACCGATTTGAGTAGCAAGTCTGATTCTTTGACTTTCTCCACCGGATAATGTTGTTGCTGTTCTAGATAATGTTAAATAATTTAAACCAACATTATCTAAGAATTTTAAACGACTGTTTATTTCTTGTAAAATTAGTTCACTGATACTTTGTTCTTCTTTAGTAAGTTTTAAATCATGAAAGAATTTAATTAGTTCTTTAATAGACAGACTGCTTACTTCAAAAATATTTTTTTTACCAACTTTTACACTTAATACTTTATCATCTAATCTTGATCCATGACATTTTGGACAAGTCGTATCTACCATAAAGGAATTAATCCATTCTCTGATCCAGTTACTGCTTGTTTCAAGATATCTTCTTTCTAAATTAGATATTATTCCTTCATATGTCCCTTTGGCAAATCTTTTATTACCATTTTGACTAGTGTATTCATAGTCTAATTCTTCATCGGTTCCATAAAGAATGATATCTAATTCAGATTTTTTTAAATCTTTAATTTTCTTTTTTAAATCAATATTAAAATGTTTAGCTACGGTCATGATATTTGTCATATAAACATTACCATCTAAGCTAAAACCTTTGATAGCACCCTCTAAAATACTTTTATTTTTATCGGGAATTAACAAATCTACCGAAATATTTTGTTTAATACCAATACCCTTACATTCTTGACAAGCACCATATGGAGCATTAAATGAAAACAAACGAGGTTCTAATTCTGGAAGAGAAAAATCACATTCCGGACAAGCATAATGTTCACTCATAATGATTTCTTCATGATCGATATGATTAATAATTACTTTACCGTGAGCTAGTTTCGTACATGTTTCAATAGCTTCAAAAATCCGACTGCGTTCTTCCGGTTCAACAACGATGCGATCTACCAAAACTAAAATATTACTCTTTTTATTTTTATCTAAAATTATATCTTCGCTTAGTTCATGTAGTTCATTATTAACTTTAACTCTTGTAAAACCATTTTTGCGCAAATTATCAAATAAATCTTGATGGGTTCCTTTAGCTCCATAAATAGCCGGAGCATATATTTCAACTCTTGCTTTCTCACCCAAACTTAAAACTCTGTTAGTCATTTCTTCGATACTTTGACTTTTAATTGGTTTTTTATGATTCGGACAATATGGAATACCAATTCGAGCAAATAATAATCTTAAATAATCATATATTTCAGTTACGGTTCCTACGGTACTACGAGGATTTTTATTAGTTGTTTTTTGATCTATGGCTATACTTGGACTTAATCCCTCAATAGAATCAACATTAGCCTTTTCTGAGCCACCTAAAAATTGTCTGGCATAAGCACTTAAACTTTCAATATATCTTCTTTGCCCTTCAGCAAAAATCGTATCAAAAGCTAAACTACTTTTTCCGGATCCTGATACACCTGTCATAACAACTAATTTATTTTTAGGTATTTCCAAATTAATATTTTTTAAATTATTTTCTCTGGCACCTTTAATTATGATTTTATCCATACAGTCCTCCGACGTCATATTCTATCAGATATTAAATATTTATCAAATATATTTTCCACTTTTTTAAAATAATTATACAAACATAAAACATTATACACGAATATTTGTACGAGTGTCAACAATAAAAAAAAGAATACATAAAGTATTCTAAGAGCTAAAGGTAATATACCTAGCATCGATATGTGGGATATTACCATTAATAGATTGATATTTTCCATAAACAGTTACAATATCACCTTTAATAAATCCAGTTGCATATTCTTTATCAACATATTTAAAAGTAATTATTTGTTCATGATCTTCATTAAATAAGTTAGCATCAATAGTAACTGTCATAATATTTCCATAAGAGACATCATTGCCTTGAACATCTACTACTTTACCAAGTATTTTAATGTCTTGATATTTAAATTCTTTTGGTTGTCTGACCAGTTCTTCGTATGAAGTTAACCTACAATTGATTTTATATTCATTTTCACTAATTGGATTAGTAAAATATAAATTAACAAAATGATTACCGATAATACTTAGTAATAAAATAACTGATAAGATACCAATTATAACTGTACCTGTTTGATCTTTTATACTTTTATGACAGTATGGACAAATAGTTAGACCTTTCTCAAAATCTTTATAACAATGGCGACATTCTACCATTTCTTTAGATATTTTTTCAGGTTTATTTACTACAAGTTTTTTAGTTTCTTTACTAATTGGTACTGTTGGATTTAATACTTTAGCCGGAACTTTTTTGGTAGCTACTTTACCAGATTTTTTTCTAACTACTTTTTTATCCATATTGATACCTCTATTCTGACTTCATTATATTATATTTTTAATAATTTATCAAATATATTTTATTAAAGAGAAGTTAGATAATCATCTAAAATATTAAATAATTCCAAACTACTTTTAGCAGTACATATTAAATTTTTAATTTTAGCATTATTAGGTAGCCCCTTTATATACCATAAAGCATGACTTCTTATTTCAAAAATGGCCTGTCTTTCACTTTGATTTTCCTGCAATAATTTATAATGTTTTTTTAACATTTGAATTTTTTCCTTTGGCGTAATTTCTATAGGTTTTTTATCATCATTTAAATATTCAATACATTCTTTAATTAACCATGGATTACCTAAAACACCACGGCCAATCATAACCGCATCACAACCGGTTTCATCTATAATGCTTTTGACATCATAGCAAGATTTAATATCACCGTTACCTATAACGGGAATATTAATTGCTTCTTTGACCTCTTTAATAATTTGCCAATCAGCTTTCCCGGAATATCCTTGACTACGCGTGCGAGCATGAATTGTAATAGCACTGGCTCCCGCGTTTTCTATTTGTTTGGCAACAACAGGAGCATTTATACTTTTTTCATCCCAACCACTTCTGATTTTAACGGTTACCGGAACGGATACCGAATCAACTACTTGTTTTACCATTTCATATATTTTTTTAGGATTTTTTAATAGGGCGCTTCCCGCTTGACTTCTAACTGCTACTTTAGGAACCGGACATCCCATATTTATATCAATAAATGCATTTTGATAAGTACTCGTAATGATTTGGGCAGCTTTAGCCATTGTTTCAGGATTTGATCCAAAAATTTGAATACCGATTGGTACTTTTAAATTTTCAATTCCTTTTAACATTTCTAAAGTTTTTTTATTACTACGAACAATTCCTTCGGCACTTAATAATTCAGTAAAAGCAAGCCCCAAACCCATCTCTTCAACAATCTTGATAAAAGAAGGATTGGATATTCCTGCCATTGGAGCTAAAACTACTCTATTTTTTATTTTGATATTACCTATTTGCCACATTTGACAACTTCCACTTCATCATTTTGTTTTAGATTATACTTTTCAGATTCTTCATCGTCTAAATGAAGTTCCAAATATGATGGATTTTTAATCTTAATATGAGCATCATATAATTCTTTTCCATCTTTATATATTAAAACTTTTTCTTCATCCTTAAAACCATATTTACCTGCTATTTCATCATCCATGTGAACATGTCTTTGAGCAATTACCAATCCTACATTTAATAGTATTTCTTTTTTTGGCCCACGCAAAACAATCGGATGACTATTTTCAACATCTCCACTTTTTCTTACTGGAGGATTAATACCTAAAAAGGCAGCATCTCTTCTTGATATTTCGATTTGATTATAATCGCGTAAAGGTCCGACAATACGAACTCTTTCGATAACTTTATCAAACCATTTAATATCGATAGTTGAAGTACTGGCAAATTCTCCCGGTTGATTAATTGAGTTACGTACTTCTAATTCATCAAGACCGAATAATTCTTTATAAACCTCTTTAGTTAAATGTGCATGTCTTTTGCTAACACCCATAGTAATTTTCATAATATCCTCCAGCTTAAATTATATCACGCTAAAAAACTTTTAAGACAAATTAACTTTTTAATCTGTCAACTTATTATCAAAGTTTATTAAAGTGTTATATTTTTGATAAATGGAACTTTCATACTTTATAATATTATCTTTAGCTAAACGATACACTATAAATGATTTAGGATATTTCTCTTCTAACTCAATATTATAATTTTGTTTTATGCAAATATTTTGATAATACTCATTATTAACCATCCAATTATAAGCTTGAAAATCAGCTTTTTCTTCGATACTATCATCATAAGAAACTAAACTTTCAGACTTAGCTTTATTAAAATCACTTTTACAATGAGCAAGTTCATGTAGTAAAGCAAAGTAAATATCTGCAATTCTTTTATGCTTTCTAGT
This sequence comes from Mollicutes bacterium, assembly GCA_012520055.1. Taxonomy (GTDB): domain Bacteria; phylum Bacillota_I; class Bacilli_A; order RF39; family UBA660; genus DUUS01. The sequence goes on along the minus strand of JAAYPA010000053.1, from coordinate 1,971 downwards.
AATATATATAGCCGGTGCATTCTTATGAACTTTAAATACTCCTCTTATCTTTGAACCAGGTATATCATCTTGAATAACTAAAAATATTCCTTTTTGACTAAATTCTTTAACCAAATTTATTTCATTAAATATGTTATTCTTTGCACATTCAAAAATATAATTTACTAAATAATCTACATTTTTTTTGTTATATTCCCCAATTTCTTGTTTTAAAGTTTGGCGATAACATTTTTCTAACCATAGTAATAATAATTCAGGTTTATTATTTTTACTTTTATAAAAACCTGCTTTTTCTAGTTCATATATTTTTTCTGGAGAATTCACTCTTAAAAATTTTATAATATCTTTTAATACTTCTTTTTTGTCACCTTTATCAGTAAATTCTATATAATCATTATCAATTAAAAATTTATAATTAAATCTATTTAAAAAATTTGTGATTGTCATATTCTCTTTTCTTAAATAATCTTCTACCTTTTCTTCAAGTTTATAATTCAATTCAATTTTATAAATATATTCGATAGGAATATTAGTGATTAGAGAAATATTTTCAATTACTGATGATGACAAATCTCTTGATCCTGACAGGATATCAATTAAATGTTTGGGAGTAATACCTATTCTGTTGGCAAATTCTTTATTAGTAATATTATTGTAATCTAAATAATCAATTAAATAATCTTTAAATCTAATTTTTGCCATATAAAATCCCTCCTTAAAATTTATTATCTTTTTCTTTTTACTGCTTGATAATGTTTCATATCAATCCATTTCAATTTGACAATATTATTTTCTTTATCAATATTAACAATTAATCTTATCAACCCACCCTTTTTTTGAAAGTCTAAAACTGTAACAATCATTCATATCATACTTTAATTGTTCAAATCCATACATAGTAGATATCGTATGATGTTTTAAATCTTCAAATGTATTACATTGACGAATATGATTTAAAATCATTTCAAGCCTTTGTTTTTCAGGTTGATATCGTTTTAATTGCTTTTCTTCTTTCTCGAAATTTTCTCTGTCAATTGTCATTTAATCACCTGCCACACTTTAGATCAATAATTTCCCATCCTTTCATACATATATTAACATTCATGTTAATATATGTCAATATATATTATTCATACCTTAACGTATCAATTACTTTCTTTTTACTAGTTTTTCTTGCCGGAATATAACCTGCAATGTATGTTAATGTAATTGTTAAGAAAAAAATTAAAAATATTATTTTAGAATCTATATGTAAAATATTTAAACCGATTTTTTTATTAGTAAAATTATTTATTAATTCACAAGCTAATTGATTTATTTCTAAAGTAAAGATAAAGGACAAAAACCCAATAACTAAATTCTCACTTAAAAATAATCTTTTTACATCCCTTGAAGTAGCCCCAAGTGATTTTAAAATACCTATTTCTTTAACTCTTTCTAAAACAGAGATATAAGTAATAATACTTATCATAATAACTGATACAATTAAAGCTATAAAACTAAAAGCTATTAATACATAGCTAATACCTTGGACAAAATTTTTGGTAATATTAACAACAGTTTCCGAATCATCAACGACATTATAATCTTTTAAATCCTCTTTTATTTTTAATTTACTTTGATAGTCTTTTGGATAGATAAAAATCTCATTTATTTCTTCATTATATATTTCGGAATTATAAAGAATTCCTGACATATCCTGAAAATAATTGTTATTACTGATAACTACACCACTGATAGTTAATTTTATATTATTAACTAAAATATCTTTATTCAAAATTTCTGAATACATTATTTCATTTATTTTTAAATAGTTAGCGACTGATTCTTTTATTGATTTATTTTGATCTAGTAATAGTAATAATTCATTATTCTTTGCAGGATAATTACCTGCTAATAATTTAAAATACTTATTAGTTGGATTTACATATAAATAATCTTTGATTGGGCTATTAATATTTTTATAATAAG
>JAAYPA010000052.1 GCA_012520055.1 Mollicutes bacterium | reverse complement strand
TTATAGATGCTGTAATAGGAGGAATAATTTATTTAGGATTAAGTATTAAAATGAAAATACCACAATACATTTTCGGTGGAAAAGATTTAGCCAAAATCATAAAAAAACTTACTTTTGGTAAGTTTAAAATAAAAAATTAAGATTAGACCATATACATTGAGTTAGAGTAATTATAATCATTTTCCGGATAAGATGTTTGTCCGGTATCTCCTTCTAATTTATTGACTCTGGTTTCTAAACGGTTAAGCTGTCTTTCTATCTTAGAAAGTCTTGCATCTAAATCAGCCGGCATATTAGAACTTCCCATCGGCGGACCGGCATAAAATTGGGATTGACCGGTTATTTGTCCTGGCATCATTTGCGGATTCATCATTTGGGGATTCATTGTTTGGGGGTTCATCATCTGAGGATTCATTCCGGGATTTATAACGTTGAAACCTGAACTTTCAAAAAAAGCATTGCGATTTTTTTTCATTTTTTCACCTCTAACCTATTATATGTATCATCGTGATAAATGTTTAAAGGAGGAACTAAATATGCGTTTAAGAAATATTAAAAATGCTAAGGAGATAGTGGAAAGTCATCCTATAGTAATAAATAAGTTAAATAAAGATACTTTTGATAATGAAAATCCCATTCATTTAGAAATCGGAATGGGTAAGGGGGATTTTATTATTGAAATGGCTAAATTATATCCTGATATTAATTTTATTGGTATGGAAAAATTTGAATCGGTTTTAGTTAGAGCTATTCAAAAAATTGAAGAGATTCCTCATAATTTAAGATTTATGAGATTAGATGCCAAAGATATATTAGAATATATTGATGTTAAAATAGCAGCTCTATATTTAAATTTTTCTGATCCTTGGCCTAAAAAACGTCATGTCAAAAGAAGATTAACTAATAAATATTTTTTAGATCTTTATGAAAAATTATTTGATAAAAAAATAAATATTTATCAAAAAACCGATAATAAATATCTTTTTGCATACTCATTGTCATCCTTAAGTCAAAATGGTTATATATTGGAAAAGGTTTCTTTAGATTTACACAAAGAAGATATTCCCAATGTTTTAACGGAGTATGAAAAGAAATTTTCTGAGCAAGGTATTTTAATTAATTATTTACATGCTACTAAAAATATTTAAAAAGACTATTATTTTTGCTATAATAAATTTTAGGAGAAGATTATGAAAAAAATACTCTTAATGACTTTTTTAGTTTTATTTGTTACTGGATGTACAATTATTAATAATACTTCTATTGATAATTTAATAAATGAAATTCAAAAAAGTAAAACTAATCTAAATAATACCTACCGTCAAGGTTATAAATATTATTTACCAACTCATTTGCAAGTTAAAGAAGTACATGGCTTAAATGAAGTTATAACTCATCATGGCTATAAATATTATATGTATGTTGATTTAGTTAGTTATTTTGATAGTATAAAAAAGGAATATAAAGAAAATTCTAATAGTTATTATAGTAAAAATATTAGTTTTGATGGTAATGAAGGTTATATCGAAATAAATTCTAAAAAAGATCAATATCTAATTGAAATAATGTATAATTATGCTAAAATAGAAGTGATAGTAGATAGTGATTATTTAAAAGAAGCTGTTGTTAATTCGATGATTATTTTAACTACTGTTAAGTATAATGATGATATTATTGAGAATATGATGGGGGAAAATATTTTAAATTTTAAAGAAGAACAATTAGATATATTTGAAGTTCGCGGTCGGGAAAGTAAATTTTTAGAGTATCTTGAAGAATATGACTCATATGAAGATGAGTTACCGGATCCGGATTTAATTAATTAAGGAGAGAATGAACGTGGGAGTATTTAAAAAGTTAAAAGATGTCTTATTTGATGTCGAAGAAGAATTACCAGTTATTACCAAAAAAGAAAACGCCGATAAAACTGAAGAAAAACTGCCAAAATATAAAGAAGAAAATACAATTAAAGAAATAAAAATTCCTAAAGAAGAATTAACCGAGCGAGAATTAATGAAATCAGAATCTACTTTCAATTTTCCTGTAGAAATTGATGAACCACCGTTAAGAAGCAATCGAAATTATAATTTTGATGATGAACCTATTAGAAAGCCGGAACCAAGTTTTTCTAAATTATTTCATGAAGATGTTAAAAAAGAAAAAGAAAAGAATAGGAGTTCTTTTAAACCTACGCCAATCATTAGTCCGGTTTATGGAATACTAGATCAAAACTATAGTAAAGATGATGTTATAGTTAAAACGGATGTTGGAGTAAAAAAACCAGATTTAGATGAAATAAGAAAAAAAGCATACGGTATTAAAGAGAAAAAATTAGAGATTAAATCGGAAGAAGAAGTAATCGAAGATGATGCTTTAAAAACTTTAGATGAAATTCTCATGGAAGAAGAGAAGACTATTATTACCGAAAAAAGAACAATAAAAACCCCAAAAATAGAAGATGATGAATTATCTGATGAACCATTCAGTGATGAAATCAGTGAAGAAAAATCGGATCATGACATAGACAATACAATTGAATCAGATTTATTCAATTTAATTGATTCTATGTATGAAAATAAAGAGGAGAGTGAAGAAGAATGATCGAAACCTTATCAACAATATTGCCAATCGTAGTTTACTTTTTATTGGTAGTTTTATTAATTATAGTCATTATTTTAGGAATCAAGCTTATAATAACATTAGATAAAGTAAATAATATTGTTGACAATCTTAAAGAAAAGGTCGATGCCTTAAATGGTATGTTTAAGATAGTTAATTTTGCTTCAGAGAAAATCAACTATTTTAGTACCAAAGTAATTGACACAGTAGTATCTTTCGTAAATAAAATATTTGGATTAAGCGGAAAGGATGATGATGAAGATTATGAGTAAAAGAAGAGGTGGAGGTTTACTAACCGGATTATTAATCGGTGGGGGTTTAGGAATATTATTTGCTCCTAAAAAAGGTTCAGAAACCAGAAAAGATTTAATGAAAAAATTAAACGAATTAGCAGATAAGGTTAAAAATATTGAAATCGAAGATGTTAAAACTAATATTTCTGAAAAAATTGATAGTTTGAAAGCTGAATTAATGACTTTAGATGGTGAAAAAATTGGAGCAATTGCTCGTAAACAAGCATTAAACATTAAAACAAAAGCTGAAGAATTATATAATTTAGCTAAAGAAAAAGGTACTCCAGTTTTACAAAAAGCAGCTGCTGAAGTTAGAGATAAAACAATCGAACTATTAAATAAAGCTGCCGATAAATTAGAAGATACAAAGAAAACACCTAAAACTAAAAAAGCAAGCAAATAAAATAGATTTATTTGCTTTTTTTTTCGACAAAAAAATGTTATACTTACCATGAGGATAGATTAGTATGAAGTTAATAATATGCTTTAATGATTCAGTTGGAGAATTTATTAATTATTTCCACGATAATATCAGAATAATGGCTCAATCGCCTGATAATATTCAAGCTATACTTATAGATGAAGACTTTAAAAATGAAAATTTAAAGACTTTTCGTAATGTCTTAGAAGTAAATTCTTATACCAAAGAAACAGATAAAGAAAAAAATGAAGAAACTTTAAAAGATATCGAAACAGTAGAAAAAGCTTTAAAGAGAAGTTTTATTTTAAAAGATTTTGATGAGTTTGAGATAATTTTTGAAAATATTAAAGATTTTACAGAATATACTAATTTTTTAGAAAAATTAAAAGGTAATATTATTATTCATGTTGATAATTTATCGAAAGAGGATTTGAATTATTTAAAAAATATTAAATTTCAAAATGAACCACAAGTAAATTATGGACTTATCAGTAATAATATTGATTTAAGTGAATATTTAGAGATTTTGGAAATTATTAATTCAATGGAAACATTTATTTCTAAATTTGCTCTTTCAGAAATAGAAAAACAATTACTTTTGTTTGATTTAGTTAGGGAAAGAGTCTATAAATCTGGAGATTCAAATGATAAAACTTCAGCAAGAGATTTAAATAGAGTATTAAAAGAAGAAGAAATTGTTTGCGCCGGATATGCGAATATTTTTGCGGCTGTTTCTAATCAATTAGGAATACCTACTATTGTAAAAAAATACTATTCGATTAAAAACCCCACAACTGGTCATGCTTCAAATGTATCTTACGTTTATGACTCAATATATAATGATTATTATATTTTAGAATATGATCCAACCTGGAATAGTCGAAAAAATGAACAAGATCAAGATTGGATTAATAATTATGACTATGCGGCTGTGCCGGAAAATATTGCTACTTTGCAAAAATATTCAAAAAAGAATTATGGTATCAACTACAGTATGATCAATACTCTAAATATCGAATTTGTAAGATATCATGAACTATTAATGACCAATTCTCCTTTGGTAATTAATTGGCAAATTGATAAATTTGTTCGTTTGATAATTAATATATATAAATATTTAAATAAAAAAGATAAAGTAGAAGAATTAATGCAGTTTCGTAAAGATTTAACTAGCAATTCACAAATCAATCCGGAATATATTCAAAAACTATATGAAGATGTTCGAAACACTGGTAGTAAATCAATACCCATTAAAGACTTTATTAAAATGATATATCGAGTTCGCCGTGTTGAGCATAGTATTGATCCTCAAAAATATCCTTTAGATTATAATATTATTGAAAATATCGTAAGAAGAAAATATAATGATGATAATTGGAAACAATATTTAGAAAATTTAGATGTTTTAAATAATGTGCCACATAAGAATCTGGAAGATAAGATTAAGTATGATGCTAAAATGATGGAATTAATATATGCTTTAAGAGAGATAAACAATAATAAAAAGCAGGAAAATAGTTTGACTGTTAAATAATTTTTTGTTATACTGACTTTGTTATTAAGTTTAACGATGAACGGATTTACGACCCGGGAGTTAAATCGTCTTACTTGCGTTAAAAGTAAAAGATGCATAAAATTCATGAATTAAGGTGGTACCGCGGGTAAACTCGTCCTTTAGTTTATGATTTTTTTTATTTAAAGGAGGACATTATGCGAAAATTTGAAAAAATCAGTCTTGAACAATTTAAAAAAGACGTTAAAGATGACATAGAACTATATAACAGCTATTCTTTACCTAAAAGAAAAACTAAACATTCCGCTGCGTATGATATTGCATCATTAATTGATTATGATTTAAATCCGGGAGAATCAATTGTTATTCCTACTGGAATAAAATGTATTATGCCTAATGATGAATTTTTAATGATTATCGTAAGAAGTTCATTAGGATTTAAATATGGTGTTAAAATGGCTAATCAAGTAGGTATAGTTGATGCTGATTATTATAACAATGAATCCAATGAAGGACATATTTTTGTAAAGCTGGAAAATACTGGAGATAAAGTTTTTCCAATTAAAATAGGAGATAGGGTAGCTCAAGGTATTTTTATAAAATATTTTACTGTTACAGATGAAGAAGATGTTACTGAGGAAAGGAGAGGTGGATTTGGTTCCACTGGAGGAAAATAAAGAATAAGAGTAACTGGATATGAAAGTAATAAAATTTATTTATTTGGTGGAAAAACTGAAAAACCAGTATTTGAATCAGAAAAGAAAATGAAAGAAAGAAATTATCCCACATATAAAGGATATTGGATCAATGAACACCATAATATTAATGGTGCAGAGAATAGAGCAGCAAAAAAAGTGATGGCTTTTGAAGTTACTAAATTAGTACATGGTGAAGAAGAAGCTGTTAAAGTTAAACAAGCAAGTGAAGCATTATTTGCTGGTGCAAATAATTTAGATAATGTTCCTAGTTATTATATGAATCGTGCAGAATTTGCTAATGGAATTGATTTAGCAGAATTAATGGTTAGAATTCAGTTAGCTACTTCAAAATCAGAAGTAAGAAGATTATTGGAACAAGGTGGAATTTATCTTAACAATTTAAGAGTAACAGAAATGCCTAAAACAATTGGTGAAGAAGATATTGTAGATAATGCTATGGTATTAAGAAAAGGTAAAAAAAGTTACATGAAAGTAGTTGTAGATTAATTTCGAGGTATAATTTCAAGGAATTTTACAATATGGGTTGATTTTATTGCTGTATTGTAATAGAATGATATATATACAAATTATTGAGTGATGATTAATTACAGTAGTTTTTAATAAAAGTTTTATAGAAAGTTAATGGTAGATGGAAATTAACAAACTTATTAAATACGAAATACAAATTATGAACTCAACCGGAATAAATCCGTTAAAATAAAGAGAGTATAGAGAAATCTATAAACTAAGGTGGTACCGCGATAATTCGTCCTTAAATTGATGAATTATCGTTTTTATTTGTATAAAGAAAGGAAATATAAAAATGAAATGTTTTGAAACACTTAAACAAAGAGGTTATGTGTACCAATTAACACACGAAGAGGAAATTATTAAACTATTGAATGGTGACCCCATAACTTTCTATTTAGGAATAGATCCAACAGCAGATAGTTTGCACATTGGACATTTCTTTGCTTTATCTATGGCTAGATGGTTACAAGATTTTGGGCATAATGCAATTATTTTAATTGGTGGTGCAACTGCTTTAATTGGTGATCCTACAGGCAAGTCTGATATGAGAAGTATGCTTACAAAAGAACAAGTTGAACATAATAAAAAAGAAGTTAAGGACTTGGTTAAAAGATTTGTTAAAGAAGATACCTTAATAGTAGATAATGCTGATTGGTTTAAAGGTAGAGATTATGTTGATTTTATGCGAGAAGTTGGAGTACATTTTAATGTTAAAAAGATGTTATCAGCAGATTGTTATAAGAAAAGATTAGAAAATGGCGGTTTGACATTCCTAGAAATGGGTTATATGTTAATGCAAGCATTTGATTTCACTATATTGAAAGATCGACATAATTGTGTTTTACAAATTGGTGGATCCGATCAATGGGCAAATATTGTTGCTGGCGTTGATTTAGGTAGAAAATTTAATAATAAAGAAGGCAAAGAAGTTGAAGTGCTGTTTGGGTTAACTTGTCCTCTATTAGTTAAAGCAGATGGCGAAAAAATGGGTAAAACTGCTTCAGGAACTTTATGGGTATCAAGAAACAAAACAGATTGTTACGATTTTTATCAAGCATTTATAAATGTTTTTGATGAAGATGTTGAAAGGTTATTGTCGTTCTTTACTAGAATAGAAATAGATGAAATAAAAGCTATGTGTGAAAAAGATATTATTAGTGCTAAAAAACTTATGGCCTTTGAGGTTACTAAATTAGTACATGGTGAAGAAGAAGCAATAAAAGTAAAAGAAGCTAGTGAGGCAGTATTTAGTGGTGCTAATACTGAAAATATGCCAACAGTATTTATTGCACCATTTGAAGAAATATTAGTTACTGAATTATTAGTTGCTACTGAAATTACAACATCTAAAGGTGAAGCAAGAAGGTTAATTGAAGGTAATGGGCTTTCAATAAATAAAGAGAAAGTTACAAATGCCGATAAAATGATTTCTAAATCAGAGTTTATTGATGGGCAATTATTAATTCAAAAAGGAAAGAAAACATTTGTAAAAGTAAAATTTAATAGTTGATTTGTTTCAACTATTAGTATGGAAGGTTAGCGAAGTGGTCAAACGCGTCTGACTGTAAATCAGATCCTTAGGGTTCAGTGGTTCAAATCCACTACCTTCCACCATATTTTTAAATTAACTTGGTATGAAAATATCGAGTTTTTTTTAATAATTAGAATTAGGGTGTTGCTGTATGAAGTTAGAAAAAGAGATAACTGTTAAAGCAAATTGCGATTATGATTCTTTACATAATGATTTAATTAGTAAACGTTTTAAAATAGTAGAAGAATACCAAGTAGATACTTTTAATTTTATGGAAAGAATAGGATATATTAATTTATTTGAAGTTAATGATAAATGTATTGTATATTCTAATGATTTTATAAATGAGTACAGAAATTGTTTTAAAATAATAAAAGAGGGGAACTGGAAATAGATATTAATGCACCTAAATATGATGAGAAAAGAAAAGTTTAGGTAATGGTTATACTGCACAACCAATTATGGATAATGGTAGAATTCCAAATAATTCTTATGTAAAAGTTACTCTAAATGGTGAAATAACACATGTCACGGATTCTTTCCTTTTAGTAGGTGGAGCAACCGGTCTAATCGGTGATCCTAAGCCAAATAGTGAAAGACCACTTATTTCTAAAGAATTATTAAATCAATATTATGATAAATTAAGAAAACAAGTTGAAGATATTTTTGGATTTGAAGTAGTTAATAATTATGACTGGTCTAAAGATATTAACTTTATTGATTATTTAAGAGATTATGGTAAATATTTTAGTTTAAATTATATGCTTGATAAAGAAACCGTTAAATCAAGATTGGAAACCGGTATCACCTATACAGAATTTTCTTATATGATAATGCAATCTTTAGACTTCTTGTGGTTATATAACAATAAAGGATGCATTCTACAAATAGGTGGTCAAGATCAATGGGGTAATATTACATCTGGTATTGAGCTGGCTCGTAAAAAACAAGGTGTTGAACTTTATGCCTTTACGATGCCCCTTATTTTAGATGTTAATGGTAATAAATTCGGTAAGAGTGAAGGAAATGCCGTTTGGTTAAATAAGAATTTAACTACGCCATATGAAATGTATCAATTCTTTATTAATCAAGATGATAGAATGATTATTCAATATTTAAAAATGTTATCTTTTTTAACTCCAGAAGAGATTATGAATATTGAAAATAAACATTTAGCTAATCCGGAAGCCAGAATAGCTCAAAAAGCTCTAGCTAAAGATATAATTACTTTCTTACATGGGGAAGAAGAATATCAAAAAGCTTTGGAAATCAGTGAAAAAATATTTAAAGGTGAAGTAACCGATGAAATGCCGACTATTACTTTAGAAGGTAGTAGAAATATTTTAGATATTTTAGTGAATTCCGGGTTAGTACCATCAAAGAGTGAAGCTAGAAGATTGGTTGAACAAGGTGGTATTACAATAAACAGTGAAAAAATCATCGATCCTACTTATGAAGTATCAGAAAACGAATTTGTTATTCGTAAAGGAAAGAAATCAATTAATAAAATTATCTTAAAATAAAACTTGATATAAAATATCAAGTTTTGTTTATACTAAAATTAGTGATTATATGAGTATTCAAAATGTAAAAATAAGTGTTACTGCGCCTTTAGAAAATATAAATGATATAAGAGATGCTATGGCTAAGGCTGGAGCAGGAGTAATAGGTAATTATAGCTACTGTAGTATAACTTCAAAGTGCATTGGAACATTTAAAGGTAATAATAATAGTGATCCTTATTTTGGAGAAAAGAATAAAGTAAATATAGTTGAAGAAATTAAATTAGAAATGATATGTGATATATCAATCGCAAAAGAAGTAATTAAGAAAATTAGAATAGCACATCCCTATGAGGAACCGGCTATTGAAATAATTCCTTTATTAGATGAAAAAGATTTCCAATAAAAAATATATTAGGTTATTTCATTTCCCTAATATATTTTTTTAATGCTTTGGCATTTGGACCAAATATTATTTTTAACTGATTATCAATTTCTACAATACCTTTGGCTCCCAGTTTTTGAATAGCATCTTTATCAACTAATGTAACATCTTTTAATGTTACTTTAAATCTGGACATATTTACTTCCGTATCTAAAATATTTTCTTTACCACCTAAATACTGAACTAATTTATTAATTTCAAAGGTAAAATTTTTTTTGTTTAGTTTGACAATAACTAAAGATATGACCAATAAGACAAAAAATATGATTAAATATTGCCACCACATATATGCATCACCACTATAAGTATACACTAAAAACATAAAAAATAAAATCACTATTTTACAACTACTTCATAAAATATAATGAGTATATATGAAAGGGTGAAAAAATATATGTGTAATAATTTTAACAACAATGAACGCTCTGACGGAAAGAATTGTATAGCTGAAGTATTAAAAGTTATCGATGTATTACAAAAAAATGCTTGTCCTGAAAATTGTAGTGATTCATGTGATAGACCGATTTTAGGAGGCGGAACAAACTGCTATGTCTTTAACACAAGACCAGTTCAATTATTTACTTGCTGTGGAAATGGCATACCTTTCTCAATGCCGGTATGTAAAGATTTTATCGAAGTATGTTCAACAACAACCGGTTTAAATCCTTCTGAAAATTGTTCAACTATATTCCGAGTTGAAAAATTAGAAGGAAACTGCTGTACATTTAGAGTTTTAGTACCAAATACTGATACCACTAATTGTAATATTCCATGGCTTGCAACTAATAGTTTCTTCACTTTTGACTGTGATTGCTTATGTGCTATTCGCTGTTTAAGTGACTGTTTCGTTGAATGCGTTTAAAAATGAGGTTTCCTCATTTTTTCTTTAAAAAAACTTTTACAAATCGTAAAAGTTTTTTAAATATTCATTATATGCTTTATATTCTATAGTATTGGTTATTTCTGTATAAGGAATATTTTTCTTTTCTAAGATATCTTTAACTATATAATCGGTAAAATGTGGATTACGAATTAAAAGTGGTCCGATTAAATAAGTACCAAAGAAATTATTTTCCCTATATCCTTCAAAAGAGGATTTATAATTATCGGCATAACCATTAATTACTCCAAACAGATGATTATCATCACACTGCATAACTGAACAGCGATTTTGAAAACCGATTATCGGTGTTAAATTTTCAAATTCCATGAATGATTCTCCCACAATCCTTTTGGGATTTTGTTTAGCATAATAATCAAAAATCTTTAATCCTTCGTATTTAGCATTATCCATTTCGATAAATTTACCGAAGATTTCATGAGAATTACCGGTTGATATAAAATATTTATTTTTTTTAATAGCGTTTAATAATTGTTTTTTATGTTTTTTTAAATCATTTAAAACAATCAATAAATTTTGATTAGTACCGCTACCCATATAGAAAATATCATATTTATTAAAATTAATATTATCACCGGCAGAGAGTAAGTTAATTTCTACTTTAACATTTTGATTTTCAAAAGCATTTTTTAAAGCTAAAATATTACCTTGTTCACCATAAAGATTTAATAAATCATAATATAAATGAGCTATTTTAATTTTCATTATGATCACCTTCTTCGGCATTTAAAAATATATTTTTAAGTATCTCGGTCATATCAAAGCAGACCATAGTAAATATTTTTCCGGAACTGTTTTCTTTTAAGAGAGTAGTGATTCTATTTATATCATCTACTAAAATAAGTTCATCAGGATCTATTCCCGAATTGATAAGTCTTGCGGCAACATCAAATCTAAATCTACCAATACAGAAAATTCGGTCCACATTTTTGGTATCTAAAATGTTAAAATCAACATCATAAAGCCATGAGACGTCATTATATTTATACCTTCTGGAAACATTTTCAAAACCTAAAATAATGGTTTTATTTTTTGGATATTGATTAATATATTTAAGACTTTGCAAATAACTTAAATTATTTTCATTTTTACTTTCAATCATTACCACTTCACGATTATCAAACATAATAGTTTTTAATCTTTTGGATGGTATAATGTTAACATTTAAAGCATTTAATAATTGTTCTTCATTTAAATTGATTTCTTTACAAAGGGTATAGGCTGCTAAAGTATAATAAGCGGCAAAGAAGACATTATTATTTAAATGAATTTTTTTATTTTCGATAATCATAGTTTGTTTATTTAAGTTAACTTGTTTACCCACATAATCAAGATTTCTTTTATATCCACAGGAACATTTATAATCACCAAGATGACCATAATGATAATAACGATATTTTAATTTTTTATAACATACCGGACAATATGCTCCATCTAAATTTTGACTGTAAGGTTTGGTAATACTGTAAGCAGTCTTATTTATTCCATAAGTAGTAATTCTTCCTTGATGTTTTAAAGTAAGTTTGTTTACCAAGGAATCATCAGCATTTAGAATTAAATGAGTTTTCTCATCAATTGAATTGATTATTTTATTTAAAATAACTTCCGGATTACCATTTCTAGCTGGTTGATCTCTTGTTATATTGGTTACTAATAAATGAGTTAAAGTACTTTTTTTAAATGTTTCTTTAATATAGGATTCATCCATTTCTAGTAGTAAAACATCAGCCTTTAATTTTCTTGTTATAAAATTACAATGATTTAAAATTAGAGTAGCTGTCCCATTTAAAACATTAGATCCTGATTTATTCCAAACTACCTTATAACCATTTGTTTCTAAAATATGGGCTACTAAACTGGTTGTCGATCCTTTTCCCGAACTTCCGGTTATCCCAATAACATATTTGGGATATTTTATTTTACCTAAAATATCTGGTTTTATTTTTAAGATAATACTGGCCGGAAAAACCGAACCGTTTTTTCTGAAAATCTTACAAACCAAAGTTATCAATTTATTAAAAATTATCAGAATATTTGTCACTGCCCATCACCTAATTTGATTATATCTTACCTTATTAGATTGGTAAATAACTTTGTAAATATAAATGACAAAGATCCTGATTAAAAATATTTTTAAAAATAGCGAAGACATGTTATAATAAAGTTACGAAAATATATAAGAGGGAATATATGAGAGAGATAATCGGAAGCATTGATATTGGCTCAGATGCAATTAAATTAGTTGTGGCTGAATATTTTAATAACGATTTTAATATTTTATGTGCCATTGAAAGCCCAACTAAAGGGTTTAGAGATTCTGAAATTATTAATGAAAATGAATTAATTAAATCAATCAAAATTGCTATCGAAAAAGCATCGGTAAAACTTAATTTTAAAATAACTAAAATCATTGCTAATATTCCCACAACATCCAATAATTTTATTTTAAGTGAAGCTACCAATACAATAAATAATGAAAATGGTATGGTTAACAGTAATGATATATTAAGAGTACTACAAAGTACCGCTTATAATAGGATTAATATAAATGATGAACTCGTAAGTTTAATTCCTATTGGTTTTAGAGTCGGAGATTATGAAACCAAAGATCCTTTTAATAAAAAAGGGAAAACTATTGCGGCTAAGACTATTTTAATTACAGCTTTAAAAAAAGAAGTATATGATATAATCAAGATATTAGAAAAATGTAGCTTGGAAGTAGTTGATATTACTACTACCGGACTGGTTGATTATTTTAATTTCCGTAATAATTATCTTGATATGAAAACCGGAATTATGGTTAATATCGGAGCATCTATAACTCAAGTCAGTGTTTTCAGTAAAGGTATTTATATTAATAATGAAATTATTAATTTAGGTGGTATGAATATTGATAAGGATATTGCTTATATTTATAAGTTAAAATTAAGTGATGCCAAATATTTAAAAGAAAAATTAGCTTTAGCTAATATCAGAAGAGCCAATCCTAAAGAAAATATGAAAATCGTTAATAAAGAAGGCGAAGAGTTAGTTATTAATCAATATGAACTAACAGAAATAGTCGCCAGCAGGATTAATGAAATCTTAAAAAAGGCCAAAAACATAATTAACCACTTAACAAAAAAAGAAATTAGTTATATAATTATAACAGGGGGTCTAACGGAATTTAAAGATTTCAATATCGCTGTAACCGGTGTATTTGGTGAATCAGCCAGTATCGGTACAATAAATACTTTAGGAACCAGAAACAATAAATATAGTGTATGTTTAGGAATGATAAAATACTTTAATGACAAATTAAAATTACGTCATCGCAGATATTCAACTGTAAGTGAAAAAGAAGCAGAAGACATGTGTAATAAAGAATCAAAAATATCAATTCCTAGCGATTCAATATTAGGTAAAATATTTGGATATTTTTTTGATAGTTAAGGAGAGAGATTAAATGAAATTCGGATTAGAAATGGATCAGATAGCAAAGATAAAAGTAATCGGAGTAGGTGGCGGTGGTTGTAATGCTGTTAATCGAATGATTGAATCAGGCGTTAAAGGTGTTGAATTTATTGTTGCTAATACAGACTTACAAGTTTTAAATGCTTCCAAAGCTGAAAATAAATTACAGATTGGAGCTAATATCACAGGTGGGTTAGGAGCCGGAGCCAATCCGGAAATCGGTCGCCAAGCTGCTTTAGAAAGTAAAGAAGAAATTAAAGAAACCTTAAAAGGTGCTGACATGGTTTTTGTTACCTGTGGTATGGGTGGTGGAACTGGAACAGGAGCTGCCCCAGTTATAGCAGAAATTGCTCAAGAATTAGGAGCTCTTACAGTTGGAATAGTTACTAAACCTTTCCGTTTCGAAGGTAAGAAAAGAATGGAACAAGCTGTTTTAGGAATTGATGAATTAAAAAAACATGTTGACACTTTAATTGTGATTCCTAATGATAGATTAAGAGATATTATTGATCGTTCAACTCCAATGCTAGATGCATTTAGAGAAGTTGATAATGTTTTACATCGTGGCGTTCAATCAATTAGTGATTTAATTGCGGTATCTGGACTTGTTAACCTAGACTTTGCCGATGTCAAAGCCGTTATGGAAAAACGAGGTAATGCTTTAATCGGTATCGGTTTGGGAGTTGGCGAAAACAGGGCTATTGAAGCTGCTAAACAAGCTGTATCATCACCACTTCTTGAAACAAGTATTACTGGTGCTACCGATGCTATTATCAATGTTACCGGTGGAACAAGCTTAACTTTATTTGAAGCTGAAGATGCTGCTGAAGTAGTTAGACAATCTGCTAATACTGATATTAATATAATTTTTGGTGCGGTTATTAATGAAAACTTAAATGACGAAGTTATTGTTACAGTAATTGCAACTGGATTTGAAGAAGAAAATGATATTGATGATTATGGCATGAGAATTGAAGAAAAACCAACTAGAAAAATTATCGATGATGAATCAGATTTCGATATCCCACCATTCTTACGAGAAAGAGATAATTTTTAGATAAAAATAAAAAACGACACTTTATACAGTGTCTTTTTTTTATAATAAAATAGGTGAGATTATGATAATTTATATTGATTTAGTAATATTAATCAATTTCATAATTGATACCTTACTTCTTATCAGTGTTGCTTTGCTTTTAAAAAGAAAAACCAAATTTAAAAGAATTATTATAGCTTCATTATTAGGTAGTCTTTCAACTTTAATGTTATTTCTATTTAATAATAGCTTAATTTTGTTATTATTAAAATTTTTTATAAGTACTTTGATGGTAGTAATAACTTTTAAATATGAAAATTTTCATTATTTTAAAGATAATCTTATTTGGTTATATATTATTAGTATTATTTTAGGAGGTAGTATTTACTTATTAAATGATCAAATAGCTCTTACCAATAATGGTTTAGTTTTTTCATCAAATGGATTTACAATAAATTTAATATTGTTGCTTATTATAACGCCCTTTATTTTATATAAATATATTCAATATCAAAAGAGCTTTAAAAATAATTATTCTAACTATTATGATGTTGACATATACTATAAGGATGAAAAAATCTCAGAAACTGGTTTTTTAGATACCGGTAATAAGTTAATAGATCCAATCTTTGGGAAACCTATTATTTTAGTTAATAAAAATTTAATAAAAAAAGCAGTCAATACTTTTTTTGTACCCTATGATGTTTTAAATAATCATGGAATGTTAGAGGTTTTTAAACCGGACAAAGTAATTGTTAATAATAAAATAAATAAAAAAGTATTAATAGGTCTTGTTGATGTTAATTTAAATGGAGTAAAAATAATTTTAAATACGGAGGTCATATGAAAAAACTTCTTTTATGGATATGTAAAATTTTAAAAATAGATAGTAAATTATTTTTTGTTGGAGCTACCGATGCTCTTCCTCCACCTTTATCGAAAGAGGATGAACTCAAATATATTTTAAGATCTAAAGAAGGAGATAAAGAAGCTCGAAATATTTTAATCGAACATAACTTAAGATTAGTTGTCTTTTTAGCTAAAAAATATGAAAGTACTGGATATGATATTGAAGATTTGGTTAGTATCGGATCAATCGGTCTTATAAAAGGCATCCAAACTTATAAACTAGATAAAAATATAAAGTTAGCCACTTACTGTAGTAGATGTATTGCTAATGAAATCTTAATGTTTATCAGAAAAAATAAAAAAAGAAAAAGCGAAATCAGTTTTGAAGATGCTTTATCCTTTGATGCCGAAGGTAATGAACTCCATTTAGAAGATATCTTAGGTACTGATGAAGATACCGTATATCAAGAATTTTCCGAAAAAATCGATAAAGAAAGTTTAGAAAAAGAACTAGCTTATTTATCGAAAAGAGAAAAACTAATTATTTCTTTAAGATATGGTTTAAATAATTCTGAAGCATATACCCAAAAAGAAGTAGCAGAACTTTTAGGTATCAGTCAATCCTATATATCTAGAATTGAAAAAAAAGTTATCAAAAAATTACAAGGTGTATTGGAAAGTAAATAACTGTGCAAAAAATGTCTAATTATAATAAAACTTTTGACTTTTAAATATTTTTATACTACAATCTTATTATAGGAGCGTGTAGATATGGATACTAATATAAATAACGCAGTACCAGTAGAAGATAAAAGAGGCATGAATAAAACAGTCAAAGCAGTAATTTTAGTGCTTGTCATAATATTAACTATTTTAGCAGGAATAGCTATCGGTTACGGATTGTTTAAGTTGGTTAATCCAACCGCCTAATCTAATTTTATTATGTGAATAGAAAAACTACCTTTTACTCAATATAATGAGGAAAGGAGTTTTTTATTTGAACAAATTTAAAGTCGAAATACCAGGAGTTGACACTAATAATCTAAAAGTATTAAAAAATTCCGAAATGTTACCTTTGTTTAAAAAATATCAAAGAGGGGATTTACAAGCAAAAGAAGAACTAATTAATGGTAATTTAAAGTTAGTACTTAGTATTATCCAAAAATATAATAATGGGAAATATGATATGAATGATTTATTTCAAATCGGATGTATCGGTTTAATTAAAGCAGTAGATAATTTTTCTTTGGAATATAATGTTATGTTTTCTACTTATGCGGTTCCTCTTATTTTAGGAGAAATAAAAAGATACATAAGAGATTCCTCTGTCGTAAGAATAAGTAGAAGCATTAGAGATAATGCTTATAGTATATTAAAATTTAAAGATGAATATATGCTTATTAATGGAACCGAACCTTCTAATGAAGAAATATGTGATACTTTAAAATTAACTGAATATGAACTAGCTACTGCTTTAGAGAGTTTAATTACACCAATGAGTATATTTGATCCAATCTATAATGATGGAGGAGATACTATTTATTTACTTGATCAACTTGCTGATAAAAAAGAAAGAGTAGATAAAGATGATGTAATCAGTTTAGAAAGAGCGCTAAGTAAAATTAATGAAAGAGAAGCAGGAGTATTATACGCCAGATACATATATGGAAAAACCCAAATGGAAATAGCTGATGATTTAGGGGTATCTCAAGCGCAAGTTTCCCGAATTGAAAAGAATGCTATAAAAAATGTAAAAAAACTAATGAAATAACATATAATTTATTGGTGAAGTATATGCTAATAAGTGATTTACAACGTAAAGATATAGTTAATATTGCTGATGGCTCCAGACTAGGAAAAATAGTAGATTTAAACATTAATGAAGAAGGACTTATTATTAATTTAATCGTAGAGCCTTTAAAAATACTAAGAAGAATCAGTTTTGCTAACGAAATAAACATTACTTTTAAACAAATTGTTACGATAGGTAGTGACGTTATTTTAGTAAATTTAAATCAATAATTATTGTAAAACTTCTAATATAATTGTATACTAAATATATATAGTAGGTGTTTATATTGAAAGTAGTATAAATATTAAATAAAGTATTACTTATTATAGTTATCTTAACAGCATCTGTTTTTGTACTAGGAATATCATATGCCTTTTTCACATCTGGTTTTTCTGGTTCAGAAACTGCCCAAAGTGTTACAATTACGTCTGGTGATATTACTGTAGCTTTTGATGGAGGAAATGAAATAGAAGCTCTAAACGTAGAGCCATCAATTGAACCACTTGATACTAAAACATTTACTGTTACCTGTAATAATACTTTCGAAAATAAAGAAACTTGGTATGAATTAACACTAGTGGTCGATGAAAATAATTTTAGTACCAATGCAATATCATACACTTTACAAGGTACTAATAACGCTGGAAATGGAAAATTGATTGCTAATATAACAACCAGAACAGGAATAAATACAACTAATATAAAATTAGGTAGAGGTAATTTTACCGGTGTACTTGAAAATGCTGTTCATACTTATCAAATGTATTTTTATTTTTACGAAACAAATACAGGTCAAAGTAATGATTTAGGTAAAACTTTTAGAGCTCATATAACAATGGAAAAATATACCCCGGTTCCATTAAATACTTATTTATTAGGTTTAGCTGGAACAAATCAAGGGACCGGAAAAGTTATTAACGAAAATGGATATCGTTATGAAGGTTTAAATCCAAATAATTATGTTCGTTTTAATAATGAACTATGGCGCATCATAGGTGTATTTGATAGTGCTACACATGGTAAAACTGGACAAAATCTGGTAAAAATAACTAGAACTACATCCATCGGAACCAGATATTGGAATGACAATACTAACACTGGCGATTGGGAATATGCGGGTAGTTTAAAAGATTATTTAAATGGAACTTATTATAATGGTTTAGTATCTAATAGTAAAAATATGATAGAAACAATCACGTGGAAATTAGGTAAAACACCAACTGCTGGCTTTAATAATCCTATAAATGTAGCATACTCATCTGAAAGAGCAAGCGGTGCATCTACTACTTCAGCTAAAGTCGGACTAATATATCCAAGTGATTATTTATATGCAGCTTTGGTAGATACGTGTAACCGATCGCAAATTCTTTATAGTACATATAATACATCCGGTTGCTATAATCAAAACTGGCTATTTAATAATGGTGCTTATTGGACAATAACAGGTAATTTGGCTTCTAATGGACAGGCTACTTTTGTATCTTCTAATGGATCTGTAAGTTCTACACTAGCTCGTAATATAAAACAAAATGTATTTCCTGTCGTTTATTTAAAAGCAACCACTTTAAAAATGGATGGTACTGGAACTTCAGCAAATCCTTATATAATTGAATAAAATTTGTAATTACTTACAGATTTTTTTAATATTATGATATAATTTTAAAGAGGGATTAAAGTGAATAAAAGAATCTTAATAATATCCAGTATAATTTTGTTTTTAGATCAATTAAGTAAAATTATTATGGAAACATATTTAACTTTAAATGAAAAAATAAATTTAATACCTAATTTTTTTAGTATTACTTATACTAATAATTATGGTGCTGCATGGAGTATTTTGAATAATAAAATATATTTTTTAATTGGCATTACAGTTATTGTTTTAATAATTATTTATCGTTATATGAATACTTTTAAAATGAATAAACGTAATATATTAGCCTTTGGATTTTTATTTGGAGGTATTATTGGAAACTTAATTGATCGTTTATTTTTAGGCTATGTCCGAGATTTTTTATCATTTAATATTTTCGGCTATAATTTTCCGATATTTAATATAAGTGATGTTGCTATATTTTTCGGAGCTATACTTTTAACAGTGGCTATTATAAAAGGAGAAGATCATGGAAATAATCGCAAATATATCAAAAGTTAGAATTGATAAATACTTACAAGAACATACAGATTATTCTAGAAGTCTAATCCAAAAAATGATTGAAAGTGAATATATTTTAGTTAATAATAAATCTACTAAGGCTAATTATTTAGTTAAAGAAAATGATATTATTACTATTAAAGATGGATTTATTCAGCCTACTGATATTAAACCAGAACAAATAGACTTAGATATTATTTATGAAGATGATGATTTAATTATTATTAATAAACCTTCAGGAATGGTTGTTCATCCAGGTAGTGGAAATTATTCAAGTACTTTAGTTAATGCTTTAATGTATCATACTAATTTAAATGAATTTGAAGATGAAGTAAGACCGGGAATAGTTCATAGAATTGATAAAGATACCAGTGGTCTTATGATAGTTGCTAAAAATCCTAAAGCACATGAACTTCTTTCTGAAATGTTTAAAAATAAAGAAATAAAAAGAGAATATATAGCCTTAGTAATAGGGGAAATAAACCCAAGTTCTGGAAATATAGATGCTCCGATAGGCAGAGATCCTCATAATCGTAAAAAAATGACTGTTACAGATATTAATGCTAAAAAAGCAATTACTCATTTTCATGTTTTAAAAAGGTATAATGGGTATACTTTACTTAAATTAAATTTAGAAACAGGAAGAACCCATCAAATCAGAGTTCATTTAAAATATATTGGTTATCCCGTTTATAATGATCCGGTTTATACTAATGGAAAATGTACTGATTTTGGACAATTTTTACATTCTCATAAAATCAATTTTATTCATCCGATAACTAAAAAGAAAATGGAATTTAATTGTTCACTTCCTAAAGAATTTGAAGATTTTTTAAATACTTTAGAACCTTTAGAGTAAGTACATAATATAAATCATTGTAATAATTAAGTAGATAATTAAAACTAGATAAGGAATTATATATAGAGAAGATTTTCTATCTAGTTTTTTAGTTTCAACTAATAAATAATTACCGGTAATTAAAATTAAAAATAAACTTATTAAAGCATAAACTATATTTTTAAAATTAAATATAAATAAATTAAATAAAGGATTTATCAAATAATTGACAATTAATATAAAAATATA
>JAAYPA010000051.1 GCA_012520055.1 Mollicutes bacterium | reverse complement strand
TTCTTAGTCATAATATTTCTTTTTTAAATAAAATGACTAAAACTATTATAATTATGAAAAATGGTATTATTAAATATCAAGGAGATTTATTAAATGGTATCCTTCAAGGTTTATTACCAAAACCAGAAATCATAAAGTTCATAGATTTAGCTAATAAAAAAAGTGCTAATCTTGCTTATACTTTAGATGAAAAAGAATTATTAAAAGATATATATCGGAGTGTATTTTAATGAGATTTTTAGCCTGTATTAGATATGATGGTAGTGAGTTTTATGGTTTTCAAAAACTTAAAGATCATAAAACTGTTCAAAAAGAATTAGAAAAAGCTTTAACAAAAATAAATAAAAAAGAAGTCTTAGTTAAGGGAGCAGGAAGAACAGATCGAGGAGTTCATGCCTACAAACAAATGATTCATTTTGATTTAGATATTGATATTTCACCGAAATCTTTGAAAAAAGCTATGAACTCAGTATTAGATAGCAGTATATATGTTAATTACTGTGAACTAAAACCAAATCATTTTCATTCAAGATTTGAAGTAAAACAAAAAGTATATGAATATAAGATTAATTTAGGAACATATGATCCTATAATTAATGATTATTGTTATAACTATAACAGACCTTTAAATATTAATAAAATGAAAAAAGCCAGTAAGTATTTACTGGGTTATCATTCTTATGAAGCATATGTATGTGGTAAAAGAGATCATTATAATACAGCTATCTTTGCAATTAAAATGAAATTACAAAAAGATATTTTAACTATTACTTTTACAGGACAAAACTTTTATCAATATATGGTTAGAAATCTAGTAGGTGCTCTTATCATGGTAGGGGAAGAAAAGATTAAGCCTATAGCAGTTAAAGAAATGCTTGATAAAGAAAAAAATATCTATAACTATAGTAATGCCCCTGCCCAAGGTTTATATTTAATGGACATTAAATATTAAAAGAGTTGTTAAACAACTCTTTTTAGTTCCATAAATGTTCTTGACATTCACCACTTTTTATTTTTTCTTCAATAACTTTTTTGAGTAAAGGAATATCTTCACGATATGTTACTCCAAACCATTTAGCACTTGTTTTAATAATATTTAAATCACAGTAACCATCTTTTAAAGCCTTATCTAATACTGAAGAAATAATAAATTCAGAATTTAAGACATTAATATTATCTTTTAAAAAATCTTTAAATTCTTTTTCTAAAAAACTAAATATACTTGGATCAAAAGCAAACATATTCATGGAAGCTAAAGTATCATCTTTTATTTTAAAATGTTCCTCAGTACCTAAGGGATTAGCTTCCATTTCATAATGTTTTAAAGTGATTACCGCTTCAATTAAATTTACTATTTTATTATTTTCTAATTGACAGATTCCTCTTTTTACCGATCCATTTTCCGATAAAGTATCTCTCATTAAATATCCAACTAAACCATATTGTTTTTTATTAATATCTTTAGGTATATTTTTCATATAATCGATTAGTTTCTTAAATGCATCATATCCATAAAAATCATCTGCATTGATGATAGCAAAAGGTTCATTAATTATGTTTTTGGCAGCTAGGATAGCTTGTCCGGTTCCCCATGGTTTAGTGCGTTCTTCTGGTTTAACGAATCCTTCCGGTAAATCATCTAATTCTTGAAAAACATATTCTACTTTAATATGTTTTTCAATACGCTTACCTATGGTATTTTTAAAAATTTCTAAATTTTCTTTTTTAATAATAAATACCGCTTTATTAAATCCTGCTTTAATAGCATCTTTAATGGAATAATCTATAATAAATTCTCCGTTAGGACCAAAAGGTTCGATTTGTTTTAATCCACCAAATCTAGATCCCATTCCGGCTGCTAGTATTAATAATGTATAATCTTTCATGTTTCCTCCAGTCATAATTAATTTATCATACATTTATATGTTTTTCAGCTTATTATTCTATTATTTACATAATAATATATAGTAGACTTATTTTTACTTTTAAATTAGTGTATAATAAACATAGGAAGTGAAATTATGCAGTTAACGGTAAATGATCATCATATTCTATTAATAATTGGTTTAACATTTTTTGCATGTTTGTTGTTCGTACCTTTAATTAGAAAAATTGCTCAACATGTAGGTGCAGTAGATATACCAAATGAAAGAAAGGTTCATACTAAACCAATGCCAAGATTAGGAGGATTAGCTATCTTTCTAGCGTTTCTAACTGGTTATGTTTTTTTTGCTAAAACATCTATACAAATGATATCTATCCTAATAGGTAGTTTCCTAATAATCATACTAGGCATATTTGATGATATAAAACCAATTAAAGCAAGATATAAATTTTTGGGTCAAATAGTAGCAGCTTCAATAGTTGTTTTATATGGTCACATTTATTTAGAAGAAGTAAGTGCCTTTGGACTCTATATAAACTTTGGTAGCTTAAGCTATCCATTTTCTATTTTGTTTATAGTAGCAATAATTAATGCAATTAATTTTATAGATGGATTAGATGGTCTAGCCGCTGGTATAAGTTCTATTTACTTTGCAACTATAGCCGTTATAGCTTTTATTTTAAATCGCATTGGTGGACTGGATGTCATTC
>JAAYPA010000050.1 GCA_012520055.1 Mollicutes bacterium | reverse complement strand
TGGATGATGATAACATAGAATGGCTTACAATTGATTATAATATAACTGCTGAAGGTGCAGGAACATTTGATAAAGACTTAAAAATTAATGAAATATATTTAGCTTAACAGCAACAGTTTTAAGCGAGTTGTCCTGAAACAAAAACTCGCATTCATGAAAAATAAAAATACAGGAGGAATTATAATGGATAAATTAGTAGGAGTTAGATGGGGAGATTTAAGCGAGGAAACTAAAGAATTTTTATTAGAAAACTCTAATGTTTGGGACGATATAAAAGAAGGTGAATGTATATTCGATTTAACAGAAAATTTATCTGTATCAGGTTGTATAAAATGCGTGAATAAAGAAGAGGGAGATTATGAGTATCTAGTTGATAATGATGCTATTATATATAATTCCCAATGTGGAACTCTTGAAAAAGCTAAAGAAATAGATTTAGATATATATAACGTAATGACAGTAAATGAAGCTGCTGAAATGTGGGGAAAGACAGAAGGAGCTATAAGAGCAGCTATAAAAGCAGAAAAATTTATACCTGGTATTGACTATAGAAAAGCAGGAAGAATAACGTTAATCACTAGAGAGTCTATGGAAAAAGTTTATGGGGAGTTAGAATAAAAATTAAAAAGCACTATTCTAATAATATTTTAAATAGAATAGTGCCTTTTATGTATTATTTTATAATACTTTAGAAATAATTAACTACCGGATTATATTATATATCTCTTCTAAACAAATTTCTATATTTGTATTATTAATATAATGAATATTTGAGTTTTTACCTAAGTTTTCTACTACTTTATAATACATTGCATGACTTATATAAGAAGTATTTATAAAAACATGCTCATTATTAAGTATGTTCTTATCGAAGTTAATAGAAGAAGGATCTATTAAAGTCCAGCTAGGAAGTTTATTTCTCATTTTAAGCAGCCAGTTAGGTTTTCCACCAATAATAACACCTTTTGTATTATCTATATAGTCAATATCAACATTATCATAATAGTCATCAATAGCTGCATCAGTATTTTCTTCTGAATTATTAAATATATATTCTCTTAGAGCAATCAGTTCTTTTTTATTAGCCTTTTCTTCTTCTAATTGTGCTTTAAGTCTATTATTTTCCTTTGATAATTCCTCTAACCTCTGATTAGTAGTATTATTAACATCAATTAAGTTTTTATTATTTATTTTCATTTCATTAACTTTAGCCTTTAAAGAGGAGTTTTCTTTGTGTAGTTCTTCTTGAAAATTATCAAAAAAGAATTTTTTTGCTTTTTTATAAGATCTACATAAATATCTTATTTGACTAGCCACAGCTATAAATTTTTCTAGTTCAGTAATATCTAAATTCTCAATTTCCTCTTCTGAAAAATAGATGGTATAACATAATAATAATTCCTGAATATCCTTTGATTTGAAAATATCATTACCAACTGTACTGATTAAACATATACCTTCTAATTCATATACATATTCTAGAGCTAATAAGAACTTCTCATTTAAACTTAAAGTTGAAATATCATAATAAAAATCATCCTTAATATTTGATTGCATTATTGTATTAGAACCTAGTGGCATATATAATGACTTATTTCTTGCATTTAGGTTTCTCTCTAACTTCTTTAATTTATTCCTATAATCATTAGTAAAATTATCTAAACTAAGACTTACACCCTTTTTAGATTTTTCTAATCTTAGTGAAAATGATTTCATCAAAATTTTATACTTAACTCTTTTAGCCTTTCATTAAAATTTGACATAACTATACTCCTTTACTAGTAATTTTTCTGTTATTATACCACATTATTCAATTACAGAATACAAATTAGTCATAAATGGAATATTTGTATGAATTATTATGATATAAAGCTAAAATCTATTTGCTTTTGTACCAAAATGATGATAATATTGTATTATATCAATAAATATATATATTTACTAACATGTAGATTTGTAATACAAAATATAAAGGTATGAAAAATGGGTTTAGAATTAAAGGGGGATATAATATGTTTTTTTCAAATTTATTTAAAAGAACATCAAGAGTAAGTAATTATAGAGCAGAAGAGGCAGAAGAGGATAGCTTTGTATATATAAAGTGTAATACCTGCAATACTTGTAGGCCATTAAGAAATTCCGATGTAGATGAAAAGGGAAGAGTGAATCCTACTCCCTGCGAATGTGGTGGTAAAAATATTACTAAGTTATCTAAAAGCTGCATGACAGCAGTGAATATTGATTAATTTAAAAGGAGGATCTTTATATGTTAAAATTAAAAAAGCTATTTAATAAGTTTATAAGTAAGTTAAGAATAAAAAAAATATCTACTTCTGATATGTATAATACAGAAATTTTTAGAAGTGGATTGAAAAATCTTTTAAATGAATATAAAGTGGTATTAGAGAGTTCAGATATTAATAATGAGATGAAAATAAGAGAGCTAGATTTTCATATTAATATATTGGATAAAATAAGTGCAGATTATTTAAATTAGAATAAAAGAGGGGGAGAGTAATATGTTAAACAAGGAATATGTAAGGCAATTAGTAAAAGATATATTATCTATTAATAAAATTGAAAATGTATATATTTTAAATTCCATTAATGGAAATGTAAAGGGAACTAAGCTATATACAGTATATATAAATGTAAAAGCAAAAAGTAATTTATTTGATATACCTTTAGAAAATATATATCCATTTACTCACAAAATTGATTCTGTAGAGTACCAGTATAATAATCTCTCAGAAGAGGAAATAAAGCTATTAGAAGAGGTTTTAAGGCTATTAGGTGTAAATGTATTAACTATATCAATTAGTGAGCTTTTACTAAAAAAGAAAGTAGTTTCAAAGGTATTAGATGATGTTTTTAAAAAAATAGCCGAGTTGAAGGAAGATATAAAGATTTTAGAATCAGACAATAAAATTGATAACGTTTATATAAAAGAAAAAGAATTAAACAGTATAATAAATGATTTAGAAAAACTAAATATATATATTTAGTTTTATGTTTGACTAAGTATCAAAAAAGGGATAAAATTAGATTATATCTATATTTTAGTACAAAAAGAGAAGAGGTGTTCATATGAAAAATATTGAACAATTTTTATTTCTAGCTGTAGAAAGCAAGATAATAGATATTAGTAAAAAAGAGCAATTACTTGAATTTTTTGACATAAATATGTATAATAGTGATTTATACAAAGATAAATTATTTTTCAATATATTAACTGAAATTTTCTCTTTTGCAGAAGCACAGGATATTTATAATTTATCTCGATCTACTCTACATAAAAACATTGATTATGGAAGATATTTGCCTGGAGAAATAAAGCAGTCTGGTGGCACTTGGTTAATTACAAAAGGTGCTATGGAAAGACTTTATCCTTCTCAAATTAAATATTCTAAACGTTTTTATAGGTTTTTATTAGAAACAGTTAAATATAATATAATAAATGAAATTGAATTAAATAAAATAATCGATTTATTCATTAAGGAATATCCTTATATGGATATTTATAAAAGGGAGCAGATAGATTTATTAAGAATATATAATGACTATGATGAATTTTTCTTAGTAAATGAAGTAATGACTTTTGCTGAAGCAGCAGAAGCTTATAATATATCCAAATCAACTTTAAGAAAAAACCTGAACCTTGGCAAGTACATAGAAGGGGATGTACGAAAGTCAAAAAGCACCTGGCTGATTACAAAAGATGCTATGAAAAGATTATATGGAAAGTAAGAAAATTATAGTTTAGGGGGATTCCTATGAAATTATACGTACAAAGTAATATTATAAATATCAATGTACTGAAGGATCTTAAAAGAAAATTTTCAGTTGTTTTTAAGGACAATGATGATATAAGGCTAAGATTAAAGAATAATATATTGTCTATAGATCATATCGAAATAGACTGCACAAGTTGGATAGAAAAAATAGAAGCAGGACATACAAATCTAAGTTTAAGTGATTTAATTGATAGGATGTTGATTGAATTTTCAAGTTCTTTAGACATAATAATATAAAAAGTAGTACCAATTAATAGGTACTACTTTTTTATCCTTTTCTAATAAAAAGAAATGCAATAGTCTTTATCGGAAAAGTGTTATAAAAAATGTAAGATAATTATATCATAATTATTTAACATGAACAATATAAATGATTTCCTAAAAAGCAATAAAAAGTGGGTAAGATGTTTATTTCCGAACCCATCTTACCCTTTATATATTTTATTAAGAAAATCTGTAGTAATTTTAGGAGGAAAACCAAAAATTACTACCTTTTTTATAAAGAAAATCATAATAATTATTGAGAGGAAATTCAATAATTACTATGTATTTATTATATCAAGTTATTGATATTTTGTCAACATTATCTACAATTAAATACCTACTTTTTTAAAATATTTTTAAACTTAGGGTAATGATTAATCATAAGAAAATGTACTCATTGTGTTTCTTAATCTTTCTTCATCAACGTCAACATAATATTTACTTGCAGTAGCAACAGAGTGGCCACCAACTTTAGCTACCAATCTTATATCTCCTGTTTGATTGTATAGTGTAGATAGCATAGA
>JAAYPA010000049.1 GCA_012520055.1 Mollicutes bacterium | reverse complement strand
GTTATTATAAAGTAAAATATATGCTTAAAAATAATAACATTTATGGTGGTATGAGTAGTAAAGGTTTAATTAGACATAATAATATTGAATTGGGAGTTTTAAGTTTTGTAAGACTAATGAGTCGAAATTATTATGGTAAAGGACTTAATAATTTAGAAACAATAGGTAGAGTATATTGTCCGGTATATGTAAATGGGATTAAACAAGCAAGTCCTCACTGGATATACTTAGTTACCAATACAAAAGAAAAATATGCCAGTTATACAGATACAATTACAATTAATGATTTAATTGAGTGGAAAGAGAGAGTTTAACTTTCTCTTTTTTGGTTTACAAAAAAATTGTAATAAAAATATATATTTTATATAATTGAGTTGTAAGGTGGTTAGTATGCGTAAAGATAAAATAAACTATTATTTAGACATAGCTGAAGCAATTGGAGAAAGATCAACTTGTTTAAGAAGAAAATATGGTTGTGTCATAGTTAATAATGATGAAATTATTGCAACAGGTTATAATGGAGCACCTAGAGGAAGAAAAAATTGTGATGACTTAGGAGTATGTACAAGAGAAAAAATGAATATTCCGCGTGGCGAAAGATATGAAATGTGTCGTAGCGTTCATGCTGAGCAAAATGCTATTTTAAGTGCACCACGTAGAGATTTAATTGGAGCAACTATGTATATTATGGGTAAAAACGTCCAAACAGCCAGTGTTGAACCAAAGAGCTCATGCTGTATGATTTGTAAAAGAATAGTTATTAATGCGGGCATTAAAGAAGTAATTGTGAGAGAACCAAATAATGGCTATACTATTTACAAAGTAGAAGATTGGATAAATGATGATGATTCCTTAAAAGGAGAATTTGGTTATTAATGAAAACAATTAAAGATTTGGACGTTTGGGATAAAAAGGTTATTTTAAGATGTGATCTTAATGTAAGCATTAAGGATGGTAAGATTTCAAGTGATGAGCGAATCATTGCTTCTTTAGAAACAATTAAATATTTAATAAACAGTAATTGTAAATTAATTATTATGAGTCATCTAGGTAAAGTTAAAACTGAAGAAGATAAAAAGAATAATTCTCTAAAAGTTGTCTATGAAAGATTAAAAGAATTATTACCTGATATAAATATTTATTTCTGTCCAGAAACCAGAGGTAAAGTTTTAGAAGATTATGCTCAAAAATTACAAAATGGCGAAATTCTTTTAATGGAAAATACCCGTTTTGAAGACTTAGATAATAAAAAGGAAAGTAATAATGATTTACAACTGGCAAAATATTGGGCCGGTTTGGGAGAAGTTTTTATTGATGATGCTTTTGGTATGACACATCGCAGACATGCTTCTAATAATGGTATCAAGAAATTTTTACCATCTGGTGTTGGTTTTTTAATAGCCAAGGAACTAGAAATGTTAGATTCATTAATGAATCCGGAAAAACCTTTTGTAGTTATTATGGGTGGTGCCAAGGTAGAAGATAAGAGCTTACTTATTGAAAGTATTATTAAAAGAACTGATTACTTATTATTAGGTGGAGGCATAGCCAGTACCTTTTTAGCAGCTAATCATAACGTAGGTAAATCTTTAGTAAGTAAAGAATACATTTCGGAAGCAAAAAAATTACTTACTATATATAAGGAAAGAATAATATTACCGATTGATGTAATTGTTAAAAACAATGAAGATATTCACATTAAGAATATTACCGAACTAAATGATGATGACATAATATATGATATTGGTCCGCATACTATTAAAGAATATGAACAATATATTAATAAAGCTAAAACTATCTTTATGAATGGTACAGCCGGATTATATGAAGACAAAAATTTTGAACAAGGAACTAAAAGTATATTAGCGTTTTGTTCTAAAAGTACTGCTAAGGTTATTCTGGGTGGCGGGGATGCCCTAGCTAGTGCAGATCATTTTAATATAAAAGATTTCTATCATCTATCAACCGGTGGTGGAGCTACTTTAAATTATATAAGTACCGGCAAACTAGCCTGTATGGAGGAAGATTAATGCTGATAATTCTTAATCATAAAATGAATCTTAATATTGATGAAATAAAAGAATATGAAAAGATATTAAGAGATTATGATGTTGTAGTTATGCCTCAGACTCCTTATATGAGTCTTTTTACCCATGGAAAATATACTTTGGGTAGTCAATGTGTCAGTGAATATAATGCTCCAGGTGGAGTAAGTGCGGAAAGCTTAGCTGCTATGAATGTTAAATATGTATTAGTTGGTCACTATGAAAGAAGAAACATCGCAAGAGATACTGATGAAGTAATCAAAAAAAAGATTGTTAAAACTTTAGAATATCAAATGTCTCCAATATTATGTGTAGGGGATAATAATGAAGATGATATTGATATGGTTAAAAAGCAAATTGACAGTGCATTTTCTAATTTAGGTATTGATTTAAATAAGATAATAATTGCCTATGAACCAATTCATAGTATTGGGACTAATCAAATGTTAGATGCAAGTATTATTCTAGACAAAATCAAAAACATAAAAGGATATTTAAAAGAAAAATATAATCTTAATAATAAAATAATATATGGAGGAAGTGTTAATTCTGAAAATATTGATGAACTTCAAAATATTACTATTTTAGATGGAATAATTATCGGTCATGCATCTTTAGATATTAACGAAGTTAAAAGTATTTATCAAAAAATAAAAAAATTGTAATTTACAAGTTTTTGAGTTATAATAACCTTAGAAAGAGGTTATTATGGAAAAGCTAGAAGTTGGTAGCAAGCTTGCAATACATTGCTACAAACATAATGGCAAAATCCATAGAACTTGGGATGAAGCAATAGTATTAGATATTACTGATGAAATGTTAGTTTGTGGTAATCATCGGGTAACCGTCACGGAAAGAGATGGCAAAAGCCATAAAACTAAAGAAACAGCTATAATATTTTTCTACACTAAGAAATGGTTTAATATATTTGCTCAATTTAAAAAAAGAGGGTTATATTATAAATGTAATATAGCTACTCCTTATTTAATTGATGAAAACATAATAAAGTTTATAGATTATGATTTAGATTTGAAGGTCTTTCCCGATGGAGCTTTTAAGATCTTGGATCGTAATGAATATAAATATCATAAAATGAAAATGAAATATTCTGAGGACTTGGATAAGATACTTCAGAATCAGCTTACGGAATTAATCACCATGAAAAAATCTGAAGTAGGGCCATTTGATAAGAACATAGTAGATAAATATTACTCAAAATATTTAGATATTATGAGTAAAAACGATTAATTTTGTGTAAATTAATCGTTTTTTTAAACTTTATGCTAGATTTTTTTAATTTTATTGCATATAATAACAAGTGTCAGACCGAAAATTTCCTTAAGTTATCGGAAAAAATTAAAAAATGTCACAAATTTTGAGTTTTTTATAAAAAATGTCAAAAAACTGTTGACTAAAGAAAAAAGGTTTGATATATTACTAATGCGCAGCCGATAAAAGGCTGTGATGATCTTTGAAAACTAAGTAAAATGTCAATTTTGAGTAGCTAGATTAAACTTGAAAAAATAAATTACTTTTTTTTTGAGAGTTTGATCCTAGCTCAGGATGAACGCTGGCGGCATGCCTAAGACATGCAAGTCGAACGAGATGGCCCAATGACCCAATTTGAATATTTGCGAGCTTGCTCAATAATAGGATTATTGGTGATTTGGATTTTCTATCTAGTGGCAAACGGGTGAGTAACACGTGGGTTACCTGCCTCTAAGTTGGGGATAACAGTTGGAAACGATTGCTAATACCGAATGTGCTCTACGGAGTAAAGAAGCCTTTAAAGCTTCGCTTAGAGATGGGCCTGCGGTGCATTAGCTAGTTGGTGGGGTAATGGCCTACCAAGGCAACGATGCATAGGGGGACT
>JAAYPA010000048.1 GCA_012520055.1 Mollicutes bacterium | reverse complement strand
TAGTTTCAGGCATTACCTTAGTTTTTTCTGTCCAGTAAATCGCCTGTTTAGTTCCATAAACACTTTGTGATGAAATATTAATAATTTCCGGGATTTGATGAATTGCCGCAAGATTAAAAAGCTGATTTGTAAAATTTAAGCTATCAGTAATTTCTGCGTTGCCTTTATGTGGTCGTGCAAAACCACAATGAATGATTATATCCACCAATCCGATGCTTAAGCTCCCATTCTTAATATCATCATATTCGAAACATTTAACACCTTCTAAATGATTATACAACTTCTCAATCTTGGATTTATTTCTACTCAGTGCCCAAATTCCATATTTTGATTTCAATAACTTCTTAATGAGAGTCTGACCAAGGTAGCCGCTAGCGCCTGTTACTAAAATTATTTTACCTGTTTTTAACTCTTTTTTATTAATAGATAATGAAAGTTCTTTTATACTTTTGTTTTTATTCAAGGATATTATTTTATCAGTAGTTTGCCTAATTCCAAATCTATCATAATTTAGCTTTAAAGTTTCATTTCCATTAGACAAATTTAACCAGTCCTTTATACAATATTCAACCTCATTAAATCCCATAATAGCTCTTAATCCGGTAATTCCGGTAAACCTGGCGTTCATTTCAAAAAGTTTTAATCCCTTATCTGTTAGTCTACCTTGTATATTTAAAGGTCCCCTGTGTCCAAGTTGTTTCAATATAGGAATCAGTTTATCAATTTCATACCATATGTATTCATTATCATAAGGAATAATTTCAATAGGAACACCGTTATTTAATTTATTATATGAAGCCATTCTCCCCATCAAGTCACCGTTTTTATTTGTAACAACTTGTATCGATATTTCGGATAACTGTGAATTCACTTTCTTGTATATCTGTTGTAAATATGCTTGCCTAAAAGAGTCTCCTTTGTGCGGTATTGCTAATTCTTGTATTATATGTTGATTAGTGACACGAACTAAATCCTTTTCTTCTAATAGTATTTCTATTCCTTTCGAAGCATATCCATCTCTAGGTTTAGCTATCAAAGGAAAACTAATTTCATTATTTTCTATTAATGATTTAATTTCTTCAAAATTATAGTTCTTAACAAATACATCGGAAATTAATGATAGTTCATCACACATTTTAGCTTTATCTCTTATTAATGAAATAAGTTTTTCATCTGAAACCAAAACCTTAGATCCTTTTTCTTCTAACATGGATTTATGCTCAGCTAAAATCAAAGCTTCATCATCTGAGCCGGGAATAATAAGATCAATTTTATACTTTAAACATTTATCTATTAATTCAGGAATATAATCCTTTGAATAAATAATAGGTATATAATCCATTTCATCACATTCATAAGCTCCAAAAGCCATTGGGTTCATTCCCAATCCTATTGTTTTAATTGGCAGCTTTGATAGGTTGCAGGACGTTACGACAGATTGTCCAACCCCACTGCCTACACTCATTACTGCTATACAATACTTCCCGTTTTCCATTTTTTCTCCTTTAGTATATAAATTACGTTTAAATTTCTTAGTTCTTCCTTAAGTTTGCAAACTCCTTAATTGTGGCAATTAAGTAATTTAAATTCTCAACCTTCAATACCTTCGATAATCCTATGTAAAATATAGCTCCCAGCGCAACTTGTAAAAACAGTATTTTCCAAGCTTGAAGATATAAAAAATTAAACAAATATACAATACTGCCCATTACAATTGATAATAATAATGAAGGCATTATATCTATCCACTGTTCTTTATAGCTATAAAAAAGCAATTCTTTATTTGGATAAGCATTTATAAATGTTGAAATAATACCACTAATAACTTGTCCTAATGCTATTGCATACACTCCAAATTGCAAGCTTATTACTAATATTATCAAACCAATAATTTTTTTTATAATCTCTAATCTTAAAAATATATCACTTCTCCCCAAAGCGTTTATTGCTTGTAAATTCGCTGTGTGAATAGGCATTAATGCATATGAAGCACAAAATATCTGTAAAAACGGTACGGCTGGCAACCATTTATCTGTTAAAACAATTTTAACTAATGGTTCTGCTACAACTGCCATACCAATCATCATAGGAAATATCATAAATGAGCTTGTTTTTATTGCTCTTCTCATCATTTCTTTTACTCTTTTTGTATTATCCTGATTAGCGGATAATGTAGGTAACATAACTGATTGTATTGAACCACTAATATTAGATACAATTACTTTGGGGAATTGCTGTCCCCTATTATAATATCCCAAAACTGAAGGTGTATAGAATCTTCCAATAATCAGAGTTCTAATATCAACATATAAAGCATTTAGTAAGGAAGAGGCAAGCAACTTCCAACCAAATGAAAATAGTTTCGTAACCCTTTTAATAGAAAATATTAACTTTGGTCTCCACTTAACTGTAAACCACATTATAATCGTTATGGATATTTGATTAATTAATTGCTGAATAACAAGTGCCCATACTCCAAACCCCATATATGCAGCGATAATGCCTGTTGTTCCTGATATCAGAATTGCACCTACACTGCTATAAAACAATTTTTTAAACATCATATTTCTTGAAATATAAGCATTTTGTATAGAGTTAAAAGCTCCAAAAAATAATGTCAGTGCTAAAACTCTTAATACCGGTATCAGTATTGGATCTCTGTAAAAATCAGCAGTAAAGAATGCAGTGAAATAAATCAATATATATAATAAAGCTGCCACAAATAAGCTTAGATAAAAAACAGAAGAGAAATCTACGTCATCAACATCCTTGCTCTGAATTAGTGCAGTATTTAATCCACTATGAACAAATACTTGTGCTAAGGATATAAACACCATTACTATTGCGATTGCCCCAAAGTCTTCAGGAAGAAGCAGGCGTGCTAATATTATTTGGACAATAAACTGTATCCCTTGGGTACCTCCACGTTCCATGAGTTTCCAAAAAAGCGATGAAATAACTTTTGTTTTGTTTATTGGGTTACTCATAATTATATCCTCTTAATTAATCTAAATAATTTAACTGTATATGGAAAATATTGTTTCGCAAAAATCTTCATCTTACTTTTTAAATCAAGAGAAGAATAGTATTCCTTAAATTGTCCAGTTTTGATTTCATTGAATTTTTTAAGGTCTATCATTAGATTAAACCAATTTTTATTGATGAATTTTTTGATAACTGTTGTATATTTATAATCTGAATATTTGTCAACTTCATTTAACATCTTTTCTATCTTTTTTTTATGTTCTATTCTTTCATCCATAGTAGATTCACTCATTCTTTCTGACCAAGAACCTTTACTCTTTATACGATAAGCTGACATAAATTCATCAATATAATATACTTTTCCTTGAAGTGCTAAGTAAATAGCTAAAGGGTAATCCCCAATTGGTGCATTATTATAAAAACTCGGCATATCAATCCCAAGATGCCTTGGGTACATAATCGAATTGGTTGCAAATAATCCACCACCACCGTCTATAACTTCTTCAACTGAGAAAATTTTATTACCAATACTGGGACGTATATGTTTTCTATATTTTACCTTTTCTTCATTTACTTTATATGCAGCATGTACGCACATACTACAATCAGGATGCAATTCCATATATTCTACTTGTTTTTGAAGTTTATATTCATCAGTCCAAAAATCGTCACCTTCACAAATAGCAATATATTTACCTTTTGCTCTCTCTCGATTAAATTTTCCAACCTTAATTCCCTTTGAATATTGGTTATAAGTTTGGTATATCGGTTTAATAATTTCTGGGTATTTCTTTTCATAATCTTTGATGATTTCAGCAGTTCTATCTGTTGAAGCATCATCATGTATTAAGATTTCATATTTAAATTTTATTTTTTGCATTAAAAAGCTTTCTAAAGCATCAGCTATATAATCTTCATGATTATAAGTAGTACAACTAATACTAACCATTATATTATCCATTCTTACACTGCTTTCATTTTATAATTTCTTTAATTTTTGTTTTTTTTAACCACTGATTAATAACTCTTTGTGTTTTAAATTCAACATTATTTTATGTGTTGGTACAAAATCACCTTCTATTAATATCAAAGCAATTATTAACTATCTTTC
Organism: Mollicutes bacterium; assembly: GCA_012520055.1. Classification (GTDB taxonomy): domain Bacteria; phylum Bacillota_I; class Bacilli_A; order RF39; family UBA660; genus DUUS01. The sequence continues at coordinate 168 of JAAYPA010000048.1, read as the reverse complement.
GGCAACCTTATCCAACTACCTAATAAGTAATCATAATGTTTAGGTGTGAACTCTTCAAAACCAGAACCTGGGAAAAAAGTTAACTCTCCAAAATATAATCTTCCATTTGTCTCATAAAAATCTACTCTTACAAAAATAATATCTTTGGAAAGTAGTTCCGAAATCTTA
>JAAYPA010000005.1 GCA_012520055.1 Mollicutes bacterium | reverse complement strand
TTACTTTAACTAAAAAAAATCAATGAAAATATCTGCTTTGATTTTTTTTTGTAAAAATTTACATATGTGATAGAATAATTGTGGGTGGTTAAATTGGAAAGAAAGTTTAGAGCAGAATACTTATTTAACGAAGAGGATTTGTTAATATTATTTATGTTTTGTTTATATGAAAAAAACATAGATAAAATTAATGAAAATGAAATAGTAGATAAATTGTATCCTTACAAGTATGATGAAAACTATAAAAGCTTATTTGAAAATATTCTATCAGATCGTTATGATTCCAAATTAGATTTATATGAGGGAATCTGTCAAATAAAAGCAGATAGAATCGTAAAATGGTGGTCAGATAAACCTAAAGATTTATTTTTTAAAATGAATGATTGGAAAAATTTCGTTGAACAAACATATTCTCCCAAATATATAGATTTAATGAAAAAACTTGTTGATGAATATATTTTACGTACTAATATTGAAATAAAAAATGATAATAAAGTAAATATATATGGTCTAAATCCCAATAAAAATTATAGTCTTACTACTGGTAGATATAATGGTGAATATTACGGTTCAAGAATTATCACAGATGGTCATTTAATAAAAGATGAATATGTTAAGCACACTTCAGATACTCCTATTTTAGTTAATAATATTATTAAAACAAATGAATACATTGGATTACTTAACGCTAAAAGTAGACATATAGAAATAGAAAATGCTAATTTTGTTATTAACCAGATGGAACAAGGTTGCTATGACAAAGCTTATTTATATACAAAGATTATGGAATTAGAACAATTGGAATATTTAGCTAGATTGAGCAAAGGAGCACTTCCGGAAGATGCTAAATTAATAACTAATGATAAGCCATATGTTTACTCTTTGAAACCGGAGAATAAATAATATGAAGAGAATTATTTCATTTGAAGAAAGGATTGCTAATCCAGGAGTAGACCTAGTCAATCCAGAAAGAATTTTAACAAATACTTTTCAAGTAGGACAAGAAATGACAGAAAAAGTGATAACCGACCCGGTTATTATGTTAAGAATCAAAGAAAAAATAATGGTAGATATAAATCGTAAACGAGGTTTTAAAAAGTACTTTCCAAACCTTTATAAACTTATCTTTAATGATGAGAAAGAGTGTAATATTGAAGAAAAAAATCACTTATGCAAATAAGTGATTTTTATATTTTATTTTATATGGAGTTATTAATAAACACAAGTCATCATCTTCTATAAAAGATTGATCGTATAAATTTATGTCTTCATTTTTAAATGGATCAATACTGGAGGCTATATTAAAAAAAATCTTTTTATTATTTATGGTATTAATAATTATTTCAGAAATATTTTTCTTATCATAAATCTTTTTTATGACATTACCTTTATAATATTCATTTATGGCATTACTAATTCTCATAGTAATAAAATTTGCATATAATCTATTAGAATTAAATAATTTTTCATAAGGTATTTCTTTAGCTTCTTCATCTATATTAGAAATGTAGAAATTTGAGAAAAGAATACTGTCAATTGAGATACTTGTATCATCTTCAAAAATTATATCAATTGTTTTAATTCCTTGTGTCATAGCCTCACCTTATTATCAGTATAGCATAAAACAGATTTTTTGTAAAAAATAAATTTAGGGCTTTATTTTTAAGAAAAATGTGCTATACTATATAGGTAATTTCAGATGGGTTACGTTTGAGCACCCATAGCTCAATTGGATAGAGCGTTAGACTACGGATCTAAAGGTTGGGGGTTCAACTCCCTCTGGGTGTACCATAAAACGAGAAGTAGCACAACTTGGTAGTGCACTTGGTTTGGGACCAAGGGGTTGCAGGTTCAAATCCTGTCTTCTCGACCAGTTATGATTATAAAACTGTGAATATATTTTCACAGTTTTTGTTTTTACGTATTTATATAAAAAATGAATTTATCTAATTATGATATTAGATCATAATAATATTGGTACTATTAATACCAAAAATTAACAATAAAATTTTAGCCCTTTTTGCACAAACTATAAATAGGTGATTTTATGAAAGAAAAAAGATGTAAAACAAAAAAAAGAATGCAAACTCAATCTAAACCAAGTAATAGAACTCATGAAAGAAATAAAAGAAAAACTATCAATAATAATGAAGAAAATGAATTATTGGCATGTAACTAATATTAAAAGTTAATAGAATATACTGGTATACCAATTATTTATAATAAATTTGGTGATATTGTGGATGCTATTAAATTAAAAAAAGAAGAGTTATATAATGTAGCTGAAAATATTAATAAAGAAGATATTAAAGAATTAATAGAGAACTTATTATCACAAGATGATAAAGTAAGGTATCCTTCATTTTTAATTTTAAAATATCGTTCAGATATGAATTCTGATATTTTTCCTTATTGGAATGATTTTATTAATATGTTAGATAGTGATAATTCATATTTTAGAACTATTGGTCTAAGTTTATTATCTATCAATACAAAATGGTGTGATAATAATATTATTAAAGGAATTATTGATAAATATTTATCTTATTGTGATGATGAAAAATTATCTACAGCCAGATTATGTATTCAAGGAATCAGTAATATATTAAAAAATATTGATTATGATCAAAGTATTTGTGAAATAATTGTTAATAAATTAATTAATCTTAATGTTAAAGAAAGACCGTCAACTAATCTTAAAGTACTGACTACTGATATTATAAATATCTTAATGCAAATTCAAAAAGAAATCCATTTTAAAGAAATAGTTAAGTATTTAAATAATTGCTTAAACGAAAATATTATTGATAAAAAGTTAAAACAAGAAATTACTGAATTATTAAATTGAAAAAGAGAAAAACTTACACAAAAAGAGAAAATAATTGATATAAACCCCATTTCTATGTCCAAGAAACGGGTTCAGTTCAAATTTTCTCTTTTTAATTTACTGTTTTTTATTGATGTCTCTAAATTGGGGTTAACATCATTATTTCTTGTTTTTTATATCTTTCATTAAACCAATTAATTTTTTCTTAGTTCTAATGCTTTCTTACATCTTGTATCCACAAACACCATAATAAGCGATGTTATCTGGAATATGTTGAATTATTTGGATATTATTTTTTTCTGATCTTAATTTAAGTATTTTCAAAATGTTTTTTGAGAGTTATACTGTTAATATAGAAGGAGTAAAAATGGAAGAAAAAGAATTTGATGAAGTTGAAGTTCCTTTTGATGAAGTAGCTTCAATCCAAAAAGAAGTAAGAACAGATTCTTATTTCGATGGCAAGTTTTTAGAGTATATTGGCTATAAATTACTTGCATTTTTGATAACTGTAGTGACAGCTACAATTGCTAAACCATGGGCAGACAAATTAATTTTAGAATACAAATATAATCATACAATTTACAATGGTAAACGATTAAAATTTGAAGGGAAAGGCGCAGATTTATTTGTACAAAGATTTAAGTGGATATTATTATCTATTATCACTTTAGGTATTTATTCGTTTTGGGTGCCTATTAAGAATAAAAAATGGCTAGTTTCAAATATTCACTTTGAAAATGAAGAATTTAATAAGGAGGAAAGTTTCTTTGATGGAAAATTAATCCAGTTAATTGGTTTAAATATATTGTCATATTTATTAGCAGCCTTTTCATTAGGATTATTAATCCCTTTTATTGTTTGCATTAGACAAAAATGGCTTGCAAAACATACGATAATTAACAGAAAGAGAATAGTATTTACTGGAAAGGCAATTAGTTTGATAGGACATTATTTATTATGGTGGTTCTTATCAATAATTACCCTTGGAATATATGCCTTATGGGTACCTATCAAGATATATGCTTGGGAAGTAAAAAATACACATATTAAATTAAAAGAAGAACAAGAAGAAAAAATTTCAATTCTTCCTATTATCATTGGAGTAATTTTATTAGTTGCTTTCATTATTGGTATAGCATCTACTGTTCCCAAAATAGATTGGGATTGGGATATTTCTAATATATTTAAACATAATGTTTCTACAGATCCAATTGATTTTTGGTGTAATCCAAAGGCTAACTACTATGATCCTCGATTATGTGAATAAGATAATATAAAGTAGATAATATTGTAGGCCTAAGATTTATTTGCTTCTAATATTATTACTAATTGTTTATTTTTATCTTTTTGATCACAAGTAGTAAGAATAAGTTGGGATATATCTTTATTAAAAATGGTTATATAACCATTTTTATTTTGTCTTTCTATATTGATAACTTTATAAATATAAGTATTATTTTTATAATAAATTTTAGCAATATCATTTAATTTTAATTTATCTAAATTTTTAAAATAAGAAACATTACTGTTTCCGGAATGAGCAGCTAAAATCAAGGTGCTATTTGGTTTATCAGGCATTATAGAAGGAAATAGAATTTCAATATTTTTATTAACATTATTATTTTTATACAAGGAAGATTTTAATTTTATTGAAGGAATTTCCAGTTTAGCAAAAAAATCATCATAAATAGGCATCGAATGATTCATTTCAGGTAATTTAACGTTAATAATTATTTTATTATTAATATTATTTTTAAAATTTGAGAATAAAAATAAAATAATTACACATATTAATAAATTAACGTTTCTTTTTCTTTTCATAGTACTTAGGAATTAAATATTCTTGATATTTATAGGGCTTAAATATATTTTTCTCTGTAATTGGTACTTTTATTTCCAAATATTCTATATCATTTTTAATGTTTTCTTCTTTTATTTCATTTTGTTTAGAATTTACTATTTCAACCGGAATTATTTCTTCTTGTTGTTTTTTATCTTCATTATTATTAATAATGATTAATTGATTTAAATTATCTTCTGTAATTGTAAATTGATATTGCTCATGATTTGGATTAAGTAAATAATAATTTCCGTAATTAGGAAGATAATTGCTTTCAGCAAAACCATTTTCATCTGTTATTATTTCTTCGATTAAATTATTTTCTTGATCATATATTTGATAGATGTAATGGATGTAAGGACTTTGGACATATATTTTCCCAGCGTGTATGTTTATATTTATTTTTGTAGAAATATTAGGAAGTTTTCCTACTGCCATTATTAAATCTTGATTATTTACATAAAGAATTGGATTATCCTGATAATAATCAAAATTTTTATAAAACTCTATTTCATAAAGACCAAAGTCTATAGGATTAATAGTAACACTATTTTCTTGAATATTATATTCAATGTTATCTGAAGATTTTATATTGAATTTACTTAAATTTGGATCAGTTAAATGAATAGATTCATTAATTAAAACTTGATAATTATATTTATCTAACATAAGCGGGGTGTTATGATTACTAATAAGATTATATAATTCTTGAATTTCAGCTTCATATTTAGAGGTTATATCTTCCCTTAATCTTTGATCCATAAAATAAATATCCCAGTTAGGATTTACTTCTTTCCATATTAAAAATTGAGTGATAAAATACCAAGATAAATCAGTATGATTATCATAGTTATACCCATAGTAAGCCAGTAAAGTTATTTTATTCCATAAATTTTCGGGTATCAAATTATTTTCCTCATAACCATGAAATAATTTTTTTACTGTTGATGTCAAAGGATTAAAACTATATACCCATTTTTGATCAGAGTTTCTTGTTAAAAACACCTTCAGAATATTATATTGTTTATCATTTGTTTTTACTCTGAAATATGAATTTGTTTCTTCTGCATGAAGGTATTCTGCATATTCTGATGCATCTACTTTTAAAGGAATAATGAAACATAAAAAAAGAATAACTTTGACAATAATTTTATTGATATTAATCCCTCCTATAATAATACGTTATAATAAATACATTTTTATCCTTTTTTTCTTTTGAAATAAAAGAGGACATGTTATAATATAATATAATATAAGGGATGGTGTATTTAATGCTAAAGTTGAAAGACGTATCAAAATTTTATTATAATAAAGGTATTATTACGGCAGGCTTTACTAAAGTAAGCGTAGATTTTAAACTCGGAGAATTTGTTGTTATAACCGGTGAGTCCGGTAGTGGTAAATCAACATTATTAAATGTTTTATCTGGAACAGATTCTTATGAAGAAGGCGAGATGTATATTAATGGTGTTGAAACCAGTCATTATACAGAAGCTGAATTTGAAGATTATCGAAAAAAATATATAGGTAATATATTTCAAAACTTTAATTTGGTAAATAGTTATTCTGTTTATCAAAATGTTGAATTGGTATTACTTATTAATGGATATACAAAAAAAGATATTAAAGAAAAAATAAACAATATTTTAAAAGAAGTAGATTTATATCGCTTCCGCAGAACTAAAGTTTCCAAATTATCAGGTGGTCAAAAACAAAGAGTAGCAATTGCTAGGGCACTGGCTAAGGAAACTCCGATTATTATTGCTGATGAACCAACCGGTAATTTAGATAGTCGTTCTGCTAAAAGTGTTTTAGAAATTTTACATAAAATTTCTAAAGACAAGCTTGTCATTATTGTTACTCATAATTATGACCAAGTTGAAGAATATGCTACCAGAAAAATTAAAATGCATGATGGAAGAATTATTGAAGATAAAGTTTTAGTAAAAACCAAACAAGATATTGTTCCGGAAGCAAGTAAATATGCTAATATTACCTTTCTTAGTAAGTTAAGAATAGGATTAAGAAATACTTTTAATATTATTCCTAAATTTTTACTAACATTTTTAGTTTATTTCTTTATGGTAGCAGCACTATTATCTGAATATTCATCTTTTAAAAAAGCTGATTATGAGAGTGGTAAAATGGGATATAATGGTTATTTTCAAAATACCGATGATCGTAGAATTGTTTTGCAAAAGAATGATAAATCTTATTTTACTGATGAAGATTATGAAAAAATTAAGAGTTTATCCAATATAGATTATATAGTCAAAGATGACTTATTACTTGATAATGCAATTTCTTTTGTTAATGAAGAAACCAATTTATATTTGTATGGAACTGCAAAAGATATAAATAGATTTACCGGTTCGGTAGATGTAGGGCGCACTCCTCAGAATGAAAATGAGATTATTATAGCCGGATTTAAAGAAGATTATTATATTTCTCAAATGGCTGATCAAATCTTAGAAAGCAATTTACAATTACAAAATATGATGCGTGGTGAATATGTGGGGTCATATCGCATTGTCGGTATTAAGTACGAGGATATCAATCAATATGCTTTCTATTGTAGCGATGCCGTACTACAAGTAGTTAAAGATATGGCTGATGATTATTATAGTTCAATTGAATTTACTTTATCCGGTAAAAAATATAAATCGGAAAAATGGAATACTTATATGCAAATAGTGGCTAATGTTAATATACCTAAAGGTGAGGCATATGTCAGTGCGGATATAACTTATTTATGTTCCAATTATTCATGTCGTAATAAGGTTATATCAATGACTAATTCTAATATATATTATGAACAATCTAATGAAGTTAAAATAACTAAATCATATAATAAAAATAATTTTAACAGTCTGACCGGTTTAAAAAAATATGATGAACATAATGGCAAAATTTTTGTTAATCCCGATGATTATGAGGCATTATTTAATAAAAACTATTTCCAAAGTTCAGTATTTGTTAAAGATGTTAAAGAAATTTATAATACCGAGAAAAAATTACAAGATTTGAACATTAAAACTTTATTAATTAAAGATACTTTAGCTAATTGGGACGAGGGCGTTAGTCAAGTACTAAGAATAATGCAAGTAGTTGTAACAATTGTATTAATAATAGTAATGTTCTTTATATCTTATTTTATTATTAAAATTATATTAAAATCACGCAATATTTACTTTACTACTATCAGAATTTTAGGAGCATCTAAAAAAGTTAGTAAACAACTTTTAGATATTGAGCTATTAACTGTATCTAATTTAGCTTATATAATAGTTATAGGGTTCTTATTATTAGTACATTACAATATAGTAAATTTATCATATATTAAAGATTTAATGACTTACATATCTATAAGAGACTATATACTAATCTATATTATATTGATACTGATGACTGAGTTAATCTCAAGTAAGTTTGCTAAGAGTATCTTTAAAAAATCTGCAATGAAAACATTTAATGAGGAGGTTTAAGATGATAAAACTAGAAAAAGTAAACAAATATTTTAATCGTCATAAGAAAAATGAAATTCATGTTATCAATAATACCACTCTTCATTTTGATCAAACTGGCCTTGTTGCACTTTTAGGACCATCCGGGTGTGGGAAAACAACATTATTAAATGTTATTGGTGGTTTAGATAAAGTAAATAATGGTAAGATTTATATCAATGGTCAAAGAATAACCAAAAAAAGAGCATATAAAATAGATAAGATAAGAAATCTAAATATTGGTTATATCTTTCAAGATTATAAATTAGTTGATAATATGACTGTTTTTGATAATGTCGCTTTAGTATTAAAAATGGTCGGTATCAAAGATAAAAAAGAAATTAAAAAAAGAGTTAATTATGTTTTAGAAATTTTAAATATTTATCGCTATCGTAATCGTTATGCTAACATGTTGTCCGGTGGGGAAAGACAAAGAGTAGGGATAGCCCGTGCTATTGTCAAAGATCCGGAAATTATTATTGCAGATGAACCAACCGGTAACTTAGATTCTAAAAACACTTTGGAAATAATGAATATTATTAAATCTATTTCTAAAAACCGTTTAGTAATACTAGTTACTCATGAAAGAGAACTAGCTGAGTTTTATTCATCACGTATTATTGAAATTAGAGACGGAGAAGTAGAATCTGATCGTATTAATGAACATGACGGAGATTTAGATTATACAATCGAAAATAATATTTATTTAAAAGATTTTAAAAATCATGATGTTATTAATAAAGAAAATCTTAATGTGGAATTTTATTCTGATGGTAAAGAAAAGATTGATTTAGATATTATTGTCAGAAATGGTAATTATTATATTCACAGTAATTCTTTTGAAAAAATTATCGTAATTGATGATGCTTCTGGCATTGAACTTATCAATGATCATTATCGTAAAATAGATAAAAGTGTTTATCAAAAATATGAATTTAATTTTTCAGAGATTATTGATAAGAACATTAAAAAGAGATATAGTTCGATTTTAAATATCTTTACTTTAATCATCAATGGTTTTAAGAAAATTTTTGATTATAGCTTTTTACGTAAATTATTACTTTTAGGTTTTTTTGCTTCCAGTATATTTATCTTATTCTCTTTATCTAGAATTTTCGGTGTATTAGATTTAGAGGATCAAGATTTTGTTGAGTACAATAAAAATTATTTACAACTTATTATGACCAATATTAAAGTGGATGACTATTTAAGTTATGAACAAAATAACAGTGTTCTTTATATGTTGCCAGGTAATTCTAAAGTAAATTTTAGTATTACTTTGGATGATTATTATCAGACTGTCAATGCGAGTCAATATATTTCTGGATCACTATCCAGTATTAAAATGCTTGATGTTAATGATTTAATATATGGCAAATTTCCGGAAAATGATTATGAAATAGTTATTGATAAATTGGCTGTTAAAAAGTTATTTGATAATAAGATGCCTCAACAAGCAGGAATATTATCTGAAGAGCAATTGCTTAATAGGGAAGTAACTATTAATAATATGGATACTTTTAAAATTGTCGGAATAACCGATTTACAAAGTCCATCTATATATGCTATGGATAATCAGCTTATGAATATAATAGCCAACACCAATGAAGATTATCAAGTCTATGATAGTAAGGCATGGTTTGTAGATAAGGCAATCGAACCGGGAATGCCCGGAGATGGTGTTACCTATTTAGACTATAACTTAGCAAAAGATAAATTAACATTAAAAAAAGGTAAATGGCCGGAGAAAGATTACGAAGTAATGGTCAATTACGAAAATAGGTATTCGATGCCATTAAATAAAACAATCGATAACAAAATTAATGAACAAAAGTTAAAAGTAGTAGGGTATTATCAAGGTGAAGAACAATATTATTTGATAAGTCCTAATACTTTAAAATATAATTTGATTACTAAATCAGAGAATATAACTATTTATCCTAAAGATAAAGAGTTAGGTTTATCAGCATTTAGAGAACTTGGTTTAAATATTAAAGATACTTATGAAAATGCTAAGAAAGAATATAAAGAAAGTATTAAAAATTCTGTAGTTAGTACTTTAGTCGTATCAGGAATAATTATAGCAATATCTCTAATAGAAATATTCTTAATGATTCGTTCTTCATTCTTATCAAGAATTAAAGAAATTGGTATCTTTAGAGCTATTGGTGTTAAGAAAAGTGATATTTATAAAATGTTTAGAGGAGAAATTATTGCTATTACGACAATAGCTTGTCTATCAGGTATAGCTTTAATGGCTTATATTATTTACGTTTTAAGAGAAATTGATTACTTTAAGAAAATATTTATGTTAAATCCAGTGGTTATTGGATCAGCAATAGTTTTATGTTATATTTTCAATTTATTTGTTGGTTTGATTCCGGTATTTAATACTTTAAGAAAAACACCAGCCCAAATATTAGCAAGACATGATTTAGATTAATGTAAAAGGATATATAGTTATCCTTTTTTTATTGCCTATTTTAGTGTATAATCTAGATAATAGAGGAGGTTTCTAATGAAGACCGAATTAGAAAAATTGGATGAATATTTTCGTATCCAAAATTATTTATCTTGTGCTCAAATATATTTAAAAGATAATTCTTTATTGAAAAGACCTTTAAAAAAAGAAGACGTTAAAGTAAAATTAATTGGACATTGGGGAAGTGCTCCTGGTCAAAACTTTATTTATTTACATTTAAATCGTATTATCAACAAGTATGATTTAAATATGATATATATATCCGGTCCCGGTCATAGCGGACAGGCAATGATTACTAATGCTTATTTAGAAGGAACCTATTCTGAAATATATCCGGAAATTACTTTAGATGAAGAAGGACTAAACAGATTGTGTAAATTATTTAGTTTTCCGGGTGGAACAGCAAGTCACGTGGCTCCGGAAGTACCTGGTTCAATTAACGAAGGAGGAGAACTAGGTTATAGTTTGTCGCATGCTTATGGAGCTGTTTTAGATAATCCTGATTTAATTGCTGCTTGTGTGATTGGAGATGGGGAAGCGGAAACAGGACCGCTGGCTGCTTCTTGGCAAGCAAATAAACTAATAGATCCGGTTAAAGATGGTGTTGTATTACCAATTTTACATTTAAATGGTTATAAAATAGCTAATCCAACTGTTTTAGCTAGAATTCCGGAAGATGAATTAATTAAGTATTTTGAAGGAATGGGTTACCACCCTTATATTGTAGCCGGAGAAAAACCAAAAGAAATGCATAAAAAAATGCTGGAAGTAATGGATGAAATAATCCTAGAAATAAAAAATATTAAAAATATGGCAAAAGCCACTAATAATCGTACAAGACCAATTTGGCCAATGCTTATTTTAAGAGCTCCAAAGGGATGGTTGGGAGTTAAAGAATTCGAAGGTAAAAATATTGAAGGAACTTTTCGAGCTCATCAAGTACCTATCCCTAATGTGGAAAATAAGAAAAATTTAAGCCTACTCGAAAAATGGTTAAAAAGTTATAAAGTAGATGAACTGTTTGATGATAAGGGGTGTTTAGTGAGTTACTTAAGAGAAATGGCTCCTAAAGGAAACAAGCGAATGAGTGCCAATCCTCATACTAATGGAGGATTATTATTAAAAGAATTAAATATTCCGGATTATACATTATATGGTTTGAAATTCACCGAACCAGGTTCAATAAATGCTAGTGATATGACTATTCTTGGTAAATATATTAGAGAAGTTGTTGTTCATAATAAGAATAATTTTAAAATATTTGGACCGGATGAAGCTCTATCTAATAGACTAGGAGCAGTTTTTGAAGTAACTAATCGTAAATTTAATGGAATAACATATGATTATGATGAATTCTTATCAAGTGACGGAGCAGTAATTGATAGTTTTCTATCTGAACATTTATGTGAAGGAATGCTTGAAGGATATTTACTAACTGGAAGACACGGCTTCTTTCATAGTTATGAAGCCTTTATTCGAATTATTGATTCGATGGCTTCTCAACATGCTAAATGGTTAAAAATGTGTAATGATATTTCTTGGCGTAAAGATATAGCTTCTCTAAACTATGTTTTAACAAGTCATTGCTGGCAACAAGACCATAATGGATATACTCATCAAAATCCCGGTTTCTTAAATCATTTGGTTACTAAAAAACCGGATATAATCAGGATTTATTTACCATTTGATGCCAATACTTTATTATCAACTTTCCATCATTGTATCGGAACGAAAAATTATATTAATGTTATCGTTGCTTCCAAACACGATCGTCCGCAGTGGTTAAGTATTGAAGAAGCTAAAGTTCATTGTGCCAAAGGAGTAGGTATATTTAATTGGGCCAGTGATCAAAATCCCGATGTTGTTTTAGCTTGTGCCGGAGATACTCCAACATTAGAAGTTTTAGCCGCTCGTCAAATATTAAAAGATAATATTCCGGAAATAAAGATTAGAGTAGTAAATGTTGTTGATTTAATGAAATTAGTTTCCAATGAACATCATCCTCACGGTTTAACTGATGAAGAATATGATCAGTTATTTACGAAGGATAAACCGATTATCTTTGCTTTCCATGGTTATCCAGATTTAATCCATCAATTAACATATAAACGTAATAACCAAAATTTACATGTCAGAGGTTATATCGAAGAAGGTACTATTACAACCCCATTTGATATGCGAGTTCAAAATAAAATTGATAGGTATCATTTAGTATTGGATGTATTAAAATACATAAATGTAGCACCTCAAAAAGAAGAAGATTTAACTAAAAAATGTATGGATACTTTAAAATATCATGATAAATATATCAGAGAAAATGGTGTGGATATACCGGAAGTTATTAACTTTAAATGGAAAAACAAAAAAAAATACTTGATATGAAGTGATAATATAAAAGTAGACAAGAGGAAAAAACTCAAGTCTACTTTTTTTTGACTAGTTCAATAACAAGTGTTTTTTATATGATATCTTTTATTTTACCTTCATAGATTAATTTTAAATCTTCAATGCTTATTAAATCATTAGGTTTGATTAAGGAATAATCTTTATTAAATTCATGAATTCCGGCATCACTTAATAATTTCCCACAAAACTGACTACAGACAAAGTGATATTTACGATGATATCTTAAATTAAAATTAATCATCGGTAATCCTTTAATATTATATCGATACTTAGAAGCATTATCAATGAAGGTTTCTTTTAAAATTTTTATTAAATTATCATATTGTTTTTCTGTAATATCAAGTTCATATACTCTTGTTAACGAATCCGAGTAGTAGGTTGATATTAATTTTAAATTTTCTTTAGTAAATCCAGCAGGAAACATTCTTTTGGGATTTTTTCTACCAAAAGAATATACTTCCGTAAAATCTTCATCTAAAGATATACTCATATGAACAAATTTATCACTGGAAAATAGTGCTAAAAATCTAGAAAACCAAGTTCCTGTGTATGTGGACAAAATATATATTTTTTTCACTCCAACACCTCGCGTTTTATAATTTTATTTCAGTATTGATAGGATCATTTAATAATTCAGGATTTTGCAAAATGTATTCAAATACTTTTAAAGATTTAACAAAGTAATATCCATCAGCAATTCTTTCATCTAAATTAGTACCGAATTCACACATTTTTCTAATTTCAACTTTACCATCAATAACTACCGGTTCATCTTTTATTTCTCCGATGGTTATTAAAATAGAATTAGTTCCAAAATCAGTTAAATTATGATATATTGCCCCGCATTTAATACTACCTAAATTAGATACTAAAACAGAAGCATGATAGATAGAATTGCAAGTTAATGATTCAGGGATTAAATCATGATTATCAGCAAATTTGATAATACCCATAACTATTTTTTTTAAAAAGCCTGGTAATTTACCAATTGTATCCATAAATTTATCGGCACTGTTCATTTTACTAGAACGAATGTTTTTAACTTGACCGGATATTTTTTGTTTTAAAGTTTCTAAATTATCTTGATTTTCCACAGTAATTACTGACATATTTTCTTCCGAATCATCAGTAAATTCTCTTTTTGCTACAAAAGCTAGCTTTATGTGTTTACGATCATAAAATCTTTTATTGATAATGAATCGATTTAATAAAGGACGATTATATACTGTCTTTGCAAAAGCAGTACAAAATAGATGAAAATAGGTTAATTTAATATTTTCGTCTTTTTTTCGATTTTTTTCATAATATTTTACTAGATTAGTTACATCAATCTTTTGATTTATGTAAACATCTGAATCGGCCCTTGATGGTTTTACATAAGTCATGAGGCCATGCATACCATCTAGATTTCTAACTAATTTACCGTCTTTTCTATCTCTCATAATTTACGACTTTTCTCCTTCTCTTGCTCCTTTGATTTTTCCATCTCTTTTATGAAATTTCTTAATATTTTTAAAGTGGTGCTATTTGGATCCAACAACTCGGAAGCTGTTAATCCCATTTGACGAAGTTTATAATCGTCAAATCCTTGAAATTGATCTACGATATCATAAACTTCACTTTTAATTTTATCTTTGTTCATTACAATCACCTAAAATGATTATAACAAATTTATTTTATTGACACAATTGCTTTTGCGTGATATATTGTATTAGATTTATTGATTATTTTATATACCTCAAGGGAAATTAAAATTATAATAAATCGATAAAAAAAGGAGGTATATAAATGGAAGATAAAACTATTACTTGTAAAGGTTGCGGCAATGATTTTATTTGGACTGCTGGTGAACAAGCTTTTTACAAAGAAAAAGGCCTTGATAGTGAGCCACAAAGATGTCCAGACTGTCGTAAAGCTCGTAAGGCTGCAAAATATAATCGTGATAATAAAAAGAATTAATTTCTATTATAATTCTTTTTTTTTGAAAAAAATAAAATAGTTAAACTATTTTATTTTTTTATAATACTTTGATATATTACATTACTTTTTAGAGTAGTATGTTGACCGGTTTTAACAACTTTATTTTTATCAATTAATATGATTTGATCAGCTATCTCTAAAATATCTGGCTCTTTGGTTATAATAATTAAAGTATGAAGTTTTTTATAAATTTGTAGTAAATTTATTAGTTTTAATCTAGTTTCTTTATCAAATGTATCAAAAGCTTCATCAAATAACATTATTTTTGAATCTCTTACCAGTACTCTTGCAATACCTAAAAAGTATTTTAAGGTATTAGATAGGGGAGCCCCGGTAGTACTTATAATTGTGTCATATCCATCATTTAATTGCATGATTTCTTCATGGATTTGTAATTGTTTACAGATTCTTACTACTTTGGAAAAGTCTCCATTAATAATATTTAAGTTATCTCTAATACTCATATTAAAGAATGTAGGATCTTTACTAACTAAGCAAATATTATTAAAGTAAAAATCATTATCATATTCATTTATGTTAAGATTATCAATTAAAATTTGTCCTTCATGTTGGCGGTTAAGTTTTAATAATAATTCAAAGATACCTGATTTACCACTACCGGATTTCCCAGTTATGGCAGTTATTGAATTAGGGTCAATTTTAAAACTAACATTATTTAAAGTAGGATTATCACGATACCCATATAAAACATTTTTAAATTCAATAGCGCTCTTTAAATCATTATTATAGTAATGGTTATTTTCATCTTTATTTTGACTGTACTCTATTAACTTATAATAACGAGTTCTTGCTACTTTAAATTGACGATAATTAATCATAAAAGTAGTAAATTCGGTAAAATTCTCAATTAGCCGAGAAAAATAATTATAAATAATTAATAAGGTACCTATAGTCATTTGACCTTTAGATATCAAAATAATTCCATATATAACTATCCCTAATTGGAATAAATCAATTAATAGAGTAAGAGAAAATTTAAAACTATCTTCAACAACTCTTTGGGTTAAAACGGCATTATAATAATTTTTAGTATAGTTTTTACCACGGCTTTTTATTTGTTTAAAAATATTAAAGTTTTTAATTTCTTTTATACCTAAGAAAAATTCAGTCATAACATTAGTTTTGCGATCAAGTTCTGATGATTTTTGAATATTAACTTTTTCAATTTTCTTACGAGATAATAATAATATTAAAAAGGCAACGATTGATACCAGAGTACCGGCAAGCCCTACATAAAGATTAATTAAATAGAAATAAACAAATATTACGATAAACTCGACTATTCGGACACTACGAGTTACAAAATTGCCGAAGAATTCAGCCATGATATTAATATCATTATTTACAATATTAATAAATTCACTGTTACTTATTCTGGATAAACTGAATAAAGAATTATTATAAGTACTTTGCATGGCTAACTCAGTATATTTATCATAAAGTTTATTATATAATTTATGCCATAAATAAGTATTATATATTTCTGCACATCTTTGACCAATAATTATAATAATATTTATAATAACGAAAAATATGGCTTTTTTATAAGCTCCTTCACTAATATTATCAATGGCTTTACTAAATAAAATGGGGATTATTAAAACCATTAATCTTATTAATGCAGAACTTAAATATTTAAAGAAAAATTCTTTTTTAGCTTGTTTAATTATTTTACGGTTAATTTTAATTTTATGATTCATATTTTCACTCTCTATTGAATTATATCATAAACATATTAATAAAATCTATTTCTTGTTAAATGGTATGGTTTTTGAGCAATGTTTTTTTCTTGACTTTTTAACCATAATCTATCATTAATATCAATCGGATTGGTTTCAAATTTTTAGCTTAGTTCTTTTATAG
>JAAYPA010000047.1 GCA_012520055.1 Mollicutes bacterium | reverse complement strand
TTAAATTATGTTCTTCAGGTATGATATGAATTAAATTTATTAATTCTTTATTTTTTAATTCATCATTAATAATTACCATTTTTCTTTGGATCTTATCATTATAAAATTTAATAATTAAAGTACCTAATTTATATAATCTTTCATCATGACTGTTTACAGCTACTTCCAGTTCAATAAAAATATTATTTCTCTTGGAATATTTTTCAATTTCATTTAATTCTTGATAAAATATGATAACTTCTTCATTTAGAATTGGATGATGTTCTAAAAATTTACTAGCCTTTATAAATTTCATTTCACGATATTTATAAAAATTTAAATAATTAAAAATATCTTCCGGAGTACCACTTAATAATTCATTAGGATTTTCTGATAATAAATCACTTAATATTTGTGATGAATTACATTCAATTAATTTAATATTACCTTCTTCATTTAGATATGAAAGATAATCAATATCTTGTTTACTGTCATTAATGTCTTTCTTTGTTTCTATGATTTCTAATTTGCTTAAATTAGGATTTTTTTCTTTAAGATTTTTTAAAATATTAACATTATTTGTTTCTATTTTATTTAATTTTTTTATTCGGTCTGATAAAGTATCACTTAATTCTTTTAATCCTTCAATGTATGTACCTTGTTTATACATTAATGATTCATTATGATAACTAGTTAAAAATTCTTTATCTTCACACGTTTTGATACTTTCTAAAATATCATTAAGATTGATAATTTTATTTTTTTCAATTTTTGGTCTTAATTTTTCCTTCATAGCTACTCTCCTTTTCTATATAGCAATTGAAGCAAAATTAATTACTTTTAAAACCGGATCTGGTCCTGCTTCGACAAATTTAACAATATAATTAGTTTTTGTTTCATCATAATTCGTCAGGGCTTTTATATAACTAATACTTGATCCATCAAGTTGTAATAAATTAGCCGGAGTTGTTATTGTGGTATATGTTCCTTTAACTATATATATCTTTTCAATATTTAAATTAGTAGCAATATTATTTAAATTATTATCTGAGGTTAAATCAACTACTTTATAGTTACCGATAAAATCATTTTGATTGGTATCTATCAAATATCTGGATACCATATAAGTTTTATAAACATAATCAACATTATCATAATAACTTCTGCCTACTGCTTTGGTTAAAATTAAATTATATGAAGCATATAAAGAAATTAATCCAACACTTAAGATGGTAATGACTACAATAGTTTCAATTAAAATAAAGCCATTTGGTTTTTTCATGAGATTTGCCACCTCTGATCTACATTATAATTATGAAGTATTTCAGTATCCGTCAAAGCCATATTATAAACTCTTAAACTTTTCATAATACCTGCATAAGTTGTAGTAGAATTATGATAATAAGCTCCGACATGTAAAATATCATTTATCACACTTGGAATATTATTTATAGAAGTAGTTAATTGAAGAGTTCCATCTACATATATCATCACATTAGCCCCATTTCTTTTAATAAAAGAATATGTATGAAATACATTTGGCGTAATACCAGATACATTACTACTATAGCTAGGTAAACTCACAGAACCACCATTACTATAAATATTTATATAATTTCTTTGATAGGTAGTTCTTGCTACTAAACTAATATAATTTTTAACAACTAATTCTAAAGTATATCCAGCACTATTAGTTAAAACAGGATATAGACTTAATCCGGTATTTAAACAATTCTCGGTAGGAAGGGTCAAACCATTAGTTAAATTATTAGTATAACTAGCTAGCATAGTGCCATTATGATTATTACTACTTAAATCAGCTATCGTATTAATAGATGTTTGAAAACCAAGATTTTTGCTCGGATTAAGATAGTCATAATGTAATTCTAAAAACATTTCATTATTTCGCTTATATACATAATAAAGAATATTATAAGGATCATTAGAAGTCCCATTACCAGATACTATTGGAGTAGTGTCTGCTAAAGTTACTATTAACCTTAAACCATATAGGGTAGTATTGGTACTTTGGAGTTGTTGATTAGTTATAACAGAACAAGTATCAGAAGTTGTACAAGTATATTGATAAAGATAAAAGTTATTATTAGTAGTATTGTGATATAGATAGGAGTTTCCTTCACTTAGTAAAGCTTTACGAATGGTAATATCAGTTACATTTTGAAAACTAGTAATATCTTGATTAGTCACGCTTCTTACATAACTACTATTAGTACTTCCGGTAGTATATAAATTAAAATAACTATTAACTTCTTCATTAAAAGCCGCAATATTTCGATAATTATTAGTCATTACCACAGCATTATCACTAATTAAAGTAATGGTTTTGTTAACTGTGTTTTTACTAGCAACGATCCATTTTATATCTTCTAAATTTACATCTGCTATAGAAGAAAATAAAGGCATTTTAACATAATTACCTATTTCGGTTAATGATATCTTTTTATCTAAAGCATTACTTAACTCTTTTTTGATGTTATCAACTGTATGATTAAGCAAAACTCTATTATGCATAAAAGAGCCAACTAAAGCTAAAAGAAGAGCACAAAAAACCAAGAAAAAAGAATATAATAATGAAGTTGCAATAAAACCTTGGTTCTTTTTCATAGCCTACTCTCCTACTATTATCATTATAGTATAAAATAAAGCAAAAAAAAAGAGCTATTATGCTATAAACAGATATTCCCATGACCTTATAAGTTTTCATATATTATAACAGGTGATACTATGTGCTGGAGACCTGGTCCATTTAAAGGTTTTTTTGGAATAATCTGGATATTTATCTTATGTATTTTAATTTGTTATCAATCAATAATCTCTTTTTTCTTTCCTGTTCCATTTAATTTAATAATTTTATTTGCTGAAATTCTCTTATTATTTTGGATTTTATGGCGTATAATATGGCCTTACTAATTGTTCTGTTTTATAAATATATCTTAGTAATCTATTTACTTTTTCGGTATTATCATATTCATAATTTGTAAACTCTATTTTTTGAGGTAGAGTTATCATAAGAAAGAATAATAATTTTTCATCTTCATTTAAAGTAAATCTTTGATTATATACTTCAAAAAAATTACTAAATTCATATTTATCAAAATCATTATGATATAAATTCATTAAATCTAAAACCGGTGTATCCACCTGATACTGATCCCAAGAAATAAGATAATCTTCTGTATTTGACAAACAATGATCAATTGACAAATTATTATGACAATATACTACTCTTTCTTTAGTTTTATTTTCCATTAGTTTAAGCCATTTATTTAGTTCTTTTTTTATATAATTAAAATTAGCCAGTATTTTGCTACTATTTCGAATCAATAAGTAATTGGAAGGACTCATAACTACATCAGATGCTATTTTTTCAAATATATCATTATAATATTTTTCTGCATCTAAAATATTACTTTCAATATTTTCGGAAATTTCTTTAACATAATCAGCAGTTATAGGAATAAAATAAGCAGTTTTATTATGAAGCATAGCTAGCAAATTAGCCATATCTGATGCTTTTTGATTGATGGGAACATCGATATTTTCAATATAATTAAATACATAGTTTTCTTCATCTTCTTCAACAATATCGGGAAACTGATGAAATTGTCTGGTTTTTAGATAATTATATAAGGATTTTAAATCTTTCTTTTTAGGTTTAATAACATATTTTTCGTTTTCCGAAGATAAGATCTTAGCTTTACCTTTAAAGGTGATTTTTTGCGGTTTTTCACTTCTAAACGTTTTCTTCATCGGCAATGATTAACTTCATATTAATGGTTAATTCATCGACATTATTTAATTTTTTTAAATCATTTAAACTAATATTATATTGACTGCAAATGCTTTCTATGGTATCAGAAGGTAAAACTGTATGAATATGATATGTTACAAAGTTTTCTTCGGCTTTAACGTTATCTATAATTGTTTCTTTATCTACTTCATCAATATGATCTCTTTCTTCACTTGATTCATCTTTAATCAAATCACTTATTTTTTCTTCTTTTGGTTCTTCTTCATAGCGGATTTGTTCTGACAAATTAACTATTTCAGCATCATTATTCTTTAAGAAATCCTCTAAGTCACTTTCTTCTACAAATTCAATTAGATTTTGTTCACCGGTTACCAAATATTCAACATGAACAGCTAACTCATCTTCATTAATATTATAACTAAAATCCGTGATTTCCAATTCAACGGAATCTAAATTAACATTGCTTTTGATTTCTACATCAAAAGGGACTCTAAAACTGAAATCTTCTCTATTAATACTTACTTCATGTAAACGATAATCTCCAGAAATAATAAATTCACCTATTAGATGAGAATTTTCTAGTTTTTGTTCATGTTCAATGGAAATACTTGTAATAGAATGGACACTATTTTTAAATAAGAACTCTTTATCTATTACATAGACTTCATTCATATAATCAATCCTTTCTAGGAAATTATATGATTTATCTTATAAATTAATACAAAAGAAAAAAGTCTTAAGACTTTTTCTTACTAGTAAATAATTTTTGATGAAGATCAGCATATTTAGAAATATAAATCAAATTTAAATCTTTAAGAATAAATTCCGGAATATTTTTAAGATTATTTTTATTATCTTCCGGTAAATAAATGGTTTTTATACCATTGTTATAAGCAGTAATAATCTTTTCTTTTAAAGATGATACTTTTAATACTCTACCATATAAATCTAATCCACCAATAAATGCTGTATTAGAACTGATTTTTTTCTTATTTAATAAACTGATAATTGATGCGGCAATCCCTAAAGAACCACTATAACCATCAAGTTGATAATTTAATTCAAAATTTAAATGTAAAGCTTCGTTTTTAAAAGTTTTTTGTTCGATATAGCCGGCATTTTTTAAATAACTGATGATGATTTTAACACTATCAATCAGTCTTTCTCCGACATTACCAGTTATAATTAAATCTTCTTCAGAAGGAACAAGGAGAGACTGAACATTAATTATTTGACCACCTAAAGGATTTACTCCCAAAAGGTTAACTCCACCGGTCATTTCTTCTTTTAAAACGGTTTCATAGATTTTATTACCTAGAATTTTTCTAATCAACGTTTCATTAATTTGAGAAGGTTTTATATCATCAATAATAATATTACGAATTATTTTATCCAAAAGTCTTTCTAATTCTCGGACTCCACTTTCTAAAGTATAATTTTTAATAATATCCAAAATAATTTCTTCATTTATTTTAACTTTTTTGGCACCGTATTTATCAAAAATATTTGGTATTAAATAATTAATAGCAATATCTTTTTTATCATAAATAGTATAAAAATCGATATGGATGATTTCCAATCTATCTTTTAATGGAGCAGGGATCATTGATTCATCATTAGCAGTTAAAATAAAGAAAACTTTCGATAAATCAAATGGTTCTTCAATATAATGATCAATAAATAAATGATTTTGACTATAATCTAAAATTTCCAATAAAACGCTGGCCGGATCTCCTTTATAATCTTTAACCATTTTATCAACTTCATCAATTAATACAACCGGATTATTAACACCGTATTTTTGAATACCGGAGATAATCTTTCCAGGTGCCGCACCTAAATATGTACGGCGATGTCCAATTAATTCGGCAGAATCGTTTAAACCACCTACACTAATTTTAATAAATTTTCTTTTTAAAGCATTACTTATACTCATAGCAAGAGTTGTTTTGCCTACTCCAGGAGGTCCAACAAAACAAATGATTGGACTTTTTATTTCTGGATTTAATTTTTTTATAGCCGCATATTCGGTAATTCTTTCTTTGATAGATTCCATACCATAATGAGTTTTATCCAAAGACTCACGGATTTTTTTAGTATTTAATTCTTCTTTAGAAGATATATTAAAAGGTAAACTTAAAAGAGTATCTAAATAATTTCTGATGATTGAAGAATCAGGACTGTTAGCCGGAGTATATTCATATTTCTTTAACTCACTTATTAATTTATCACGTAAATTATCGGGGATATCCAAATTATTGATTTTTTCATAATATAAAGATGTTTCTTTTTCTTTTGAAGATGAAATACCCAGTTCTTCATTTAATTTAGCCAGTTTAGCTCTAAGTAAGTATTCTTTTTGTTCAGTTTCAAAATCTTTTCTGATATCTGATTCTAATTTCTGATTTAATTTAATAAGTTCTAATTCAACATTTAATTCTTTGATTAATTCTTTGGCCCTGACGATTTCATCAAATTCATTCATATAAATTACTTTTTTGTTATTAGGTAATTTTATAAAGTTTAAGATAATATCAGTTAAAACATCCAAAGGTTCACTGTCGGAGATATTATCGGAAATACTATTAGAAACTTCTGGGTTTAATCTAATATATTGTTTAGTTAATTGAATTAATTTCCTTTTTAAAGCAATGGCTTCGGTACTTTCACCATTATCAATATATAATCTTTGAACATTGGAAATTAAAATGCTTTTATTATCTTTATAGGTGAAATAATTTAACACTTTTACTCTATTTAAACCTTTGACAACAACCCTATAATTACCATTAGGTAACTCAATCTTAGTTACGACTTTAGTTAAAATACCTACAGACGGTAGATCACTTACTGATGGTGAGACTTCTAAAGCATTTAAAGGCAAAATGACCAGTATTTTTTTCCCAAATGATTCAATACTTAAATCAATGATTTTTTTGGATAATTCATTATTTAATTCTAAACGCACTTCTTGAAGAGGCAAAAGGGTTAATTTCTTCAAAAGAAGAACTGGTAGATTGTTTTTCATATTCCGCCTCCTTCGATTGAGTTTTATTATAGTATCTAAGGAAGCTTTTGTAAAGACTAAAAGGCATAAAAAAACTTAAGAATTTAAATATCTTAAGTTTATTTGATAGTAAATAGTTTTAAGTCTTCATCTGTTAGTTTAATATCTAAGTCATTTACGTATAATTCAGCTAAAACATCGCCTTTTTTAACCTTAGAGCCCTCTCTTTTCAAAAGTTTGATACCTACTCCGTAATCAATTTGTGATTCTTTGGTTAATCTTCCTGCTCCTAACTTAACTGCTAACTTACCACAATTTAAGGCATTAATTGAAGAAATTGTGCCGCTAACACTGCTTTTTAAAGTAATAATTTTATCACTTACTTTAATTTTAGATAAATCTCCACCTTGGGTAATTATCCATTTTTCAAACATTTTATATGCTTCTTTTTTATTTAAAACCTCTTCACATAACTCTTTAGCTTCTTTAACGGATATATCTTTAGCCATACTGATTATATGAGCTGCTACTTCTAAACTGACTTCTTTTAAAGGACTTTTCTTTCCCTTTAATACTTCCATTGCTTCTATAACTTCCAAAGCATTACCAATACAAGAAGATAATGGATTATCCATCGGGGTAATAATTGTTCTAATTTTTCTTTTAAAATGATTAGCAATTTTATTTAGCATTTCACTAAATTCATTAGCTTCTTCTTTAGTTTTGATAAAAGCTCCGGTACCGTATTTAATATCAATAACGATATAGGTAGCTCCGGCAGCAATCTTTTTACTCATAATTGAAGAAGCAATCAGTGGTAAACTTTCGGTAGTACCGGTAATATCTCTTAAACTATAAATAACTTTATCTAAAGGTACTAATTTATCAGTTTGTGAGCTGATTACCAAACCGATTTTATTAAATTGATTATAGAATTCTTCTTTGGAAAGTTCTACTTTATAACCGGGAATACTTTCTAATTTATCAATTGTTCCACCGGTATATCCTAATCCACGGCCACTCATTTTAGCCATGGGAATTTTTAAAGCAGCTACAATCGGGGCAATAATAAAAGTAACAGTATCGCCGATTCCTCCAGTGCTATGTTTGTCACAAACTTTTTTATTAAATTTATATACTTCCCCGCTTTTAATAAAAACATCGGTTAAATTAATTGTTTCTTTCATAGTCATACCATTAATGGTAATAGCCATTAACAGGGCACTCATTTGATAATCGGGAATATTTTTCTTTAAATAAGAATTAAACGCAAAAGAGAGCTCATCATAAGATAGCTCTTGTTTATTTTTCTTTTTGATAATAATATCAACTATATTCATTTTTACTCCCTTTTTATTATTTGTTAGTCTATACTCTGATTATATAAAAAAAATAGTCTTATTTCAAGACTATTCTCTTTCTTTAACTTTATATTCTTTTGCCATCTTGTCTAAGAAATTTAATTTAGCACGACGAACACGGCCTTTTTTAAGAACGGTAATTTTATCAACTAATGGACTGTTTACTGGGAATGTTCTTTTTACAACAACACTTCCACTTTTCTTTCTAACTGTGAAAGTTTCAGAAACAGATCCTCCTTTTTTAGAAATTACCAATCCTTCGAATGATTGAATTCTTTCTTTTTTTCCTTCTTTGATCCAAACATCAACTTTAACAGTATCTCCTACTCTAAATTCCGGAGTATTAGGTTTGATTTGTTTTGCATCAATTTTCTTGATTAATTCATTCATCAAACAACGCTTCCTTTCTGTAAAATATATCTCTTATAATCATATCTGTTATAGAAAGCGGATTATAACGGCCTAAATGAACTTAAGCACATCGATTATAACATAGCATTTTAGGAATTTCAATCAAAAAATTATCTTCTTCGACCTTTTTGTTCAACATAAGTATATGTAATTGATCTTCTTTTAAGTTCAATAGCTAAAAAGCGGATATTCTTTAAATATTCTTCCCTTGCTCTTAATGATAAATATTTTTCATATTTATTTAAAATAATAGTTCTTTGTTTAGCTAGTTCATCTAAAAATTTACCGGCGCTTTCGGTATCATCAGTTTCTTCATTTAAATAAAAAATTATTTGTTTAAAAAGCGGATTTAACTTCTTAAATAATTCAATAAGCAAAATACGATCAATTATTTTTTGATTAACAAGTAAAACTTCTCTTTTTTTTAATTTAATGGTATAAGAATTATGACTTAAATCAAAACTGTTTACTTTAATACTATCTTTTTCTTTTATTAAAATATATCCCATATATCCCCCTAAATCTTTTATAGTATATCAGGTCTATTTTCTTTGGTAACTCTAACTTGTTCTTCTTTACGGTATTCAGATATTTTTTTATGATCACCGGAAAGTAAGATTTCCGGAACCTTTAATCCTCGATATTCAGCTGGTTTGGTATAAACCGGATAATCAAGTAAATTATCATTAAAACTTTCTGTTTCTAAACTTTCTTCGGTAATAACACCACCAATTAATCTAACAATACTGTCTGTTACCACCATAGCCGGAATTTCTCCCCCGGTTAAAATATAATCTCCGATACTTATAATTTCATCACAAAGACTTTTTACTCTTTCATCAAAGCCTTCATAATGACCACATAAAATAATTAAATGTTTTTTGTGGATTAATTCTTTAGCTTTTGATTGATGATAAGTTTTACCGGTTGGACACATCATTATTACATAGGATTCTTTTGTTTTGATTTCATCTAAACATTCAAAAATTGGTTCAACTCTTAAAACCATTCCCGATCCTCCGCCATATGGAGTATCATCTACTTGTTTATTATTTAAATGAGAATAATCTCGAAAATTAATTATTTCAATTTCTATTAATTTTTTATCTATCGCTCTTTTAATAATTGATTCATTTAAAAATCCTGTAAACATATCAGGAAAGAGACTTAAAATAGTTATTTTCATAATATCAGCTCCTCTAGATTTTTGCCGATAATCTTATTTTCTTTAATTTTTATTTGAGCTATATAATTACTTTTTAAAGGAATATAAAATTGATTATTTACTTTAATTAAAATATTATCTTTATTATCATTAATTACTTCTGTTACTTGACCTATTAATTTATTTTCATTATAAACATTTAAATTTATTAACTCCTCATATAGATATTCATCTTCTTTTAAATTTAATTTGTTATAATCTATATAAATATCACAATTACGATACTGATTAACTAAATTTATATCATTTAAATTATCTATTTCAATTAAATATTTATTTTTGTGATATCTGACTTTGGTAATGAGATGTTCTTCATTATTAAGATATAATAACTGATCTTTCAGAAATACTTTTTCAGGTATTTCAAAATGACTTAATACTTTAAGTTCCCCTTTGATTCCAAAAGCACCGGTAATTTTCCCCACAAAAATCTTTTTCATAGCTAAATAATAGCAAAAAATGAAGATAAAGTCTAGAATTAGTGAGGAATATATTATTTAATGATTAATATATTTAATTGATAGCAGTCTTGGAAAGGAATGATGGAAATAAGAGAAAGAGCATCTAATTATGGTTTACTCGTTGCAGTCTTACTAATAATTATCATGGTTTTAATCAGTTATATTGCTTATGATAAAGGTTTAGAAAAAAATGAAGAAAAGGATTCTTCATCAACTACGATAGTAACAACTACGGAAATCAAGGAAGAAAAAATAAACAAAAGTTTTGTTTTTAAGGATTTATGTTCGGAAGAAAGAAAGTGTAATAAAAGATTATTAGAAACTAATAATCTAACAATTAAACTAGAGTCAATCGAAGAAAATGGTTCAGTAATGTATAATTTAATTTTTACCGGTGAAATTGACAAAACAATCAGTTTAAATAATTTTATCAGTTTAGATATAATTAATAGTGCATTTTATCTTATTGAAGAATCAACCAATCAAGAAGAAATCAATAAAATTACTTTGTATAATAAT
>JAAYPA010000110.1 GCA_012520055.1 Mollicutes bacterium | reverse complement strand
TCAGCCAGGAAAAAAGGAAGGCCATGCTCACCTGCCTGGGCGCACGGGTCCGGACAGTCCGCAAAGGGGAATTCCTCGTCCTGGCCCAGGATGAAGTGAATTACATCGGCATCGTCCTCAGCGGCGAAGTCCATATGATCCATGAAGACCGCTGGGGCGACAAAGCCGTCCTGGCCGTCATCCGCAGCGGCGGCCTCTTTGGCGAAACCTTCGTCTGCGGCACAATCCTGCAATCCATCGTAACCTTCCAGGCCGTCAAGAACACGCAGTTCCTGGTCCTCCCCTTCCAGAAGGTCCTGCACATCTGTACCAATGCCTGTCCCTTCCATTACCAGCTCATTGAGAACATGCTGCATCTCATGGCTGACAAGAATGCCCAGCTGCTGACCAAACTAGAAGTCGTTTCCAAGAAGAAGCTGCGCAAGAAACTATTGACCTACTTCTCATTCCAGTCTGAACAGGCCGGCAGCCAGACCTTCACCATCCCCCTGACCCGGACCCAGCTGGCTGACTATCTCTGTGCCGACCGCACGGCTGTTGCCAGGGAACTGGCTCACATGAAAGACGAAGGCCTCATCGAAATAAACCAGCAGCGGGTGACGCTGTATTGAAAAAAGGCGCTGTCGCATGAAGACAGCGCCTTTTTTAGTGGTTAGCAGTTAGTGGCTAGGGGTTAGCAGATGGCTTTAAATTTAAAGGTTTTCTCTGCAAACTACAAACTCTTTGTTACAAACTATAAGGCAAAGGGACCTCGCATGATGGCAAAAACCATCGTGTGAGGTCCCTTTTCTGTAGGGGCTCGCACGTGGCGAGCCCGCTCCGGGATATGTCCTATCATCCCTGACGGGCGCCCCACGTGGTCGCCCCTACCAATCACGGACTACTCTACTATAAAGAAAGAGCAACCTCTCAGTCAGCTTCGCTGACAGCTCTCCTATAAGGAGAGCCACGAGCACGAGCCACTAATCTTTTTTGGCTGCGATGCCGTAGGGAATGGACAGGAAGAGGACGGCACCGACGATGTTGCCTAAGGTGACGAAGGCCAGGTTGTAGAGGTAACCGCCGACGCTGACGGCCGTACCGGCGGGATTCAGCAGACCCAGGGTCAGGACGGTCATGTTGGCTACGCTATGTTCAAAGCCACAGGTAAAGAAGGCGTAGAGGCACCAGAAGACCATGATCAGTTTGCCGCTGTCCGATTTGCAGCGGAAGCCGCACCAGACGGCCAGGCAGACCAGGACGTTACAGAGGATACCTCTAAGGAAGAGGACCAGCGGCGGCAAGCTCATCTTCATGGCAGCGGCATTGGCCAAAGCCTGGCCGACGCCGCCAGCCGTGCCGGCAGCACCATAGAAGAGCAGGGACAGGACGATGGCGCCGAACCAGTTGCCCAGGTAACAGACGACCCACAGGCGGATGACGTCCGTCAAGGTGACCGTCTTCGACCGCCAGCCATTGTAGAGGACGAAGGCGTTACCCGTGAACAGTTCCGCCCCGGCGATGATGACCAGGCTCAGGGCGATGCCGAAGGACAGGCCCATGGCGATCTTAGTCATGGGAATGGCTCCCAAGGTCCCGCTGACCGTAAAGGACAGGAGGATGCCAAAGCCGATATAGGCACCGGCTAAGGCCGACAACAGGAAGTATCCCAGGGGATTCTTCTTCAAGAGGCCTACTTTCGCAGCTGCCCCGGCCGCGGTCGCAGCGTATTCGTCGTTGTACATAGGCTCCTCCTTATTTCAGCGGCAACGGTTTCTGGAATACATCCAGATCGGCCGG
>JAAYPA010000046.1 GCA_012520055.1 Mollicutes bacterium | reverse complement strand
TAATATTAGACAAGCTATTAACATAACTAAACCAACTATAAAAGAATATAATGTGGCATTTATTTTAACAGAAATTGTGATAGGGATAATCGAAATAGCCATTCCTAACATTAAAGTCAAAAAGGAAGCCATACTTTGTTTAATAACTTTAATTTCATTAACCCAATCAAAAATCGGAAAGAATAAATTAATAAGGAGTCCTAAACCTGATATAAAAATAGCATATACGATAGGTGTAAATAATAAGACCAAGAAATTTAGAAAAGATAAATGCATCCCTATCGTTAATGCGATTGAACTGATTAATATAGTTGGAATAATAATAGTTAAGTTAATCATAATTTTAGCAAAAAATATTTGCGTTATATTTACCGGTAAACTTTTAAGAATCCATAAATTTTTACCTTCTAGAGAAATACTGGAGTGAGTCGTACAAGATAAAGAAGCAAAAACTCCAAACATTAATGGTCCTTTAGTCATAAATATTTTAGAAAAATCGGGAATATTTAAAATAGCATCTAATCTTTCTCCTCCTACAATAAATAATAAAATAATTGAGACAATTAGTAATATACATCCGATAGCGGTATTTAAAACATATAAAGAACTAGAAACATACCTCTTAAGTTCTTTCTTATATAAAGACTTTAAAGGACTACTGCTTTTAATTAATTTATCTTTATAAACATTATTGATTGTTACATCGTTTAACTTACTATTGATAATATCAAAGTATTTTTCCACAATATATTTAAATAATTCAAATATACCTAAAGAGATACCTATAAATAGGAATAAATGAATAATACCATTATTTTGAATAATCTCAGAATAAATTTTAGCAAGTGGATAAATACTATTTAGTTTATTAACAAGTGATTCACTTAACATAGCTAAATCTATAGCATTCATATTTTGTGACTTAAAAGAAAAATAATAAATTACAAAAATAAACCCTAAATTAATTAAAATATTGGCTAAATTTTTATATTTAAATCTGGACATAATTGCCGTAAATATGCTGCCGATTATTCCACCTATAACCGTAGGTATCAAAGGAATAAATATTAACGAAACAAAAAAGTTAAAATGAAAATATAATGATGGCCCTACTCCTATAATATAAGCTATATAAGTAGGAATCATAAAGAATGATAAAAATATTAAATTAGCAAAATATAAAATAAATATTTTACTGGCAATAATAGTAGATTTTTTAATAGGTAAACTTAGCAGAAAAGAATAATCTTTAGCATTAAAAAGAGTTTTATTTACTTTAATAATTGTTTTAAAAATCAAATAAATACTAGATAAAGTCATTATGGCTACTAAAATAATATGTTCGATTCCCATTTCTGTTAAACCTTTTAAAGTAAAAGAAGCACCATAATAAATATAATAAGCCAAGTATCCAAAAGCAAAAATATACAGTAAAATTATTGAACTAGTTTTTTGAAATTCTTTTTTATTATGGATATTTAATACTTTATTAACATCAAAAATAGTACGAAGATAGATTTTAATTAATTTAATTAGTATTTTCATTTTGTAACTCCATAAAAATATCTTCCAATGATTTGTCTTTTAATACTTTGCTCATTTCACCGGTTACAACTAATTTTCCGTTTTTAATAATAGCTACTTTATTACATAATTTTTCAGCAACTTCAAGGACATGAGTAGAAAAGAAAATAGCTGTGCCTTTTTTCGTAAGTTCTTTCATAACATCTTTTAATTTCTTAGTAGATACCGGATCTAATCCGACAAAAGGTTCATCTAAAATCAAATATTTAGGATCATGAATTAAAGCTCCAATAATAGCTAATTTTTGTTTCATACCATGTGAATAAGAAGAAACAGGATTAGCTAAATATTCCTTTAATTCAAACATTTCGGCATACTTATTTATTTTTTCATTCCTTGAATTATCCATCTCATAAACATCAGCAATAAAATTTAAGTATTCTATTCCTTTTAAAAATTCATAAAGATCCGGATTATCGGGAATATAAGCTATTTGTTTCTTGCATTCAATCGGATAATTTTTGATAGATACTTTATCATATAAAATATCTCCGGAATCAAATTCTAAGATATCGGTCATGCATTTAATACAAGTGGTTTTACCGGCACCATTATGACCCACAAAAGCAAAAATATCTCCGGAAGCTATTTTTAAAGATAAGTTATCAAGCGCTATTTTTTTACCATACTTTTTAGTTACATTATTTATTTCTATCATTTAAAGACCTCATTTCACTACTATTATAATATTTTAAATATAGTTTGTAAATGAATGAGTATATTTAATAAAACTTAAGCCATGATAGTAAGGGAGGATGATTATGGAAAAAGTTCCGAATATGATTTCAACTAAAGATTTATCTTACATCTCGGATATGTTTAACTGGCATTTAGTAGCTGCTCAAAAATATGAACATTTTTTAGAACATATTGAAGATGAAACATGTGCTAAAAAATTAAATGACCTATGTGATATGCATCGCCAAGTATGTATTGATTTATTAGATTTAATAGAAGGTGGTAAAAATTAATGGAAGATAAATTCATAATGATGGATGCACTTCTTACCGAAAAGAATTTAGTTCATAATACAGCTACAGCTTTAAATGAAGCTTCTTGTGATAATATTTACAAAATCTATTATGACATCTTTGATAAAGAAAGTCAGGAAGCCAAAGAACTATTTAATTTATGTTATAATAACAACTGGTATCAACTAGAAGAAGCACCTAATACAAAATTAACTAAAGAATATGATAAATTAAGTCAAGAATTAAAAAACTAAGTTGCAAACAACTTAGTTTTTTTATATAATCAAATGGTGATGGGCGATTAGCTCAGGTGGTTAGAGTGCTACGTTGACATCGTAGAGGTCATTGGTTCAAGTCCAATATCGCCCACCATTTTTATTTGTGGAGTATATATGAAATGTAATAAATGTGGAGAAATAATTCCGGAAAATTTAGATCATTGTCCAAAATGTAAATCCAATGAAACTTTAGATGAAGTACCTACTGTCAAAGAAATACTTTTAAGTTATATAAAAATATTTTCTATTGTTGGTTTTAGTATATTTTTAGCATCAATTTTTTCTGGAATATTAGCTGTTGCAGGTTTCACTGCTGTAATATGTAATTAATGTTGGATAATTTCCTTGTTAGTGATTATTGCATATATTATGGCAATAATATGGATTGTGAAAATTTGGAAATCAAGAAAATAACAATCTTTATAAATAAAATCATATCAGTTATTTAAAACATATAAAAAATAGTTTATCATTTAAAACTATTTTTTATTTACTAAATATTTTCTGAGAAAATAACATAATTCTCCATAGTTTTATTTTTCTTGAAAAATTCATTATAAACTAAATATCCGGTTAATCCAATTATTAATATAGATAAAACAATTATCAAAATTGTTAAACTTTTACTGGTTTTCACTACCATATGATCAACTACTTTCTGGGATTAATCTATATACCGAAATATTTATTTGTTTAACTCTTGATATACATCAAAATCATTTTTAACTTGTTCTTTAATAGCTTTTTTAATATCTTTATTCATTACTTCATTATAGCCGATAAAAGATTCTTCACCAATTACTAAGAAAGGAACACCATTAGCCTCTTTACCGAATTTGTCAGCTACTTGATCCATTAACTGAGAATTATCTTCATTGTGCCAAACTTCAAATTTATATAAGTTATACAAATCTTTATATTCCTCTTCGATATTATCTAAAAATTTCATAAGTTCTTCACAATGAGGACATCCATCTCCCCAAAATAGATACATATTAACTTTTTCTTCATCAAATACAATATCTTCTATATTAGAATCAGTATTTTGGATACTTTTTTGATTATTTTTATAGGCAAGTACTCCTATTCCACCAACAAAACCTAATACTAATAATGTTATTAAAATAATGACTAATTTTTTTCTCATTTTTCCTCCTACATTTTCTTAAAAATTATTATATCATCTCTAAAAAAAATAGTATACAAAAAACAACACTTAGTTGTTTTTTATTAATTCTACTAAATCAAAATAACTACTATCAAGTCCATTTTTATAAAAAGTATATTTGTACTTCATTAATTTATTATAATTTTGGGAAAGATCATCATCGGTACCGATATAATTATTATTATTGTCATATATTTTTCTATTTCCGTTTTCATCAAAACTTACTTTATAATTAGCAGTAATAATTTCAGTTACAACATTGTATTGTTCAAAACCTATTATATCATATGTAAAATATCCATCTGAGCATCCACCGCAATCTAAATCAGTCAATTCATATGAAGTACCATTATAATCTACCTTAAAAAGAGAAGTTTCAAATGAATTAGTAACATCCGGAACAGTTTTATCAAATATTTTATTAATAGTTTCTTTATATTTTGATTTTTCAATATTATGTTTTACTCCACAGTTCGTTTGTTCATGCATTTCGTCTTGTTGGCAAATATAATTAAAGATTAATTGACCTTTTTCTACTTCAGTCATATTATTATAATTTAAAAATGACCTTTCATCATAATTCCATTGTAGATAATCACTGCAAGTATTTACATTTCTACATCTTTAAAAATTCTCTTGCCTTTTCTTTATCTGCCTTCGAAATCTCATATGTAACTACTTGGGTAGTTATCGTTGTAGTTGTTGTGGTATTTATATTATCTTCTTTTAGTACTTTATCCCAAACAATAAATCCTATTAACATTAATATAATTATTATTAATATTTTTAATCCTTTATTATTCACCATATTATCCACCTCATACTAAATATATAATATTTTATTTATATTAACAGTTTTTTTAAATAGTATAAAAAATGTCAACTAAATAGTTGACATCTAACTTCTTATGGTGCCGATTAACAGAGTCGAACTGTTCACTGACCCTTACCATGGGTCTGTTATACCCCTTAACTAAATCGGCTTAATTAATATTATAATTAAATCAGATAATTATTGCAATCCTTTAATGATAATATTAATTATTATTTTGCAGTAAGTAAGCTTCATATATATTCTCCATTAGGCAGCAAATAGTCATTGGACCTATACCACCTGGTACGGGAGTTATATAACTGGTTTTTTCCTTAACATTTTCATAATCGACATCGCCATATAAAGTACCATCAATTTTGTTAATACCGACATCTACTATGATTGCTCCTTGTTTTATCATTTCAGCAGTTATCAAGTGTTTTTTTCCGGTAGCAGCAATTAGAATATCGGCTAGTTTGGTAATTTCATTTAAATTTTTAGTCTTAGAGTGACATATTGTAACAGTCGCATTTTCATTTAAAAATAAATTACTAACCGGTCTACCGACTAAATTACTACGACCGACTATAACAACATGCTTCCCTGCTAATTCAATATTATAAGCTTTTAACATATTAATAATTCCTTTTGCAGTACAAGGAAGAAGACCCTTCTCATTATTAATTAATCTATTAACATTAATTACATTTAAACCATCGACATCTTTTTTATAATCAATGGCATTTTGTAGGGTCATTTTATTTAAATGATTGGGAATCGGTAATTGTAATAATATTCCCGTAACATCACTGTTATTTAAATCTTTGATAATATTTAGTAATTTTGTTTCAGTGATATTTTCTTCTAATTTAATATGACTAAATTCAACATTTAAATTTTCACAAGCTTTTTTCTTTTGATTAATATAAACACTACTTGCTTCATCATTACCGATTTGAATTACCGCCAAAGATAGTTTTAAATCTTTAATTTTATTTTTTAAAGCTTTTAATCTTTCTTCTTTTAATTTTTTACCATCTAAAATTATCATGTTTTCTCTCCCTCAAAAAAAGAAACCTATTTCAAGGTAAATTTATTCATTAAAATAGGATATTCTCTTTCATCTACTTTCTCTATTTCACTGTTTTCATCAAGTAAATTTTTACATAGAATTACGACTTCATTATCATTTTCTTCATTTATGGTGTAATAATAAAGATAATCATCGATTTTTAAGCTTTTTATAACTTTATATTCAATGTTATCCATTTTAACATATTCCATTTTTTATATCTTCTAGTCCTTTCCTTTTTAAGCTTGAAACAGCATCAAATAATTTTTGATTGGCTTTTTCCAAATCCATATCCTTCGGTACTTTAAAAGGCTCACCAAATCTAATATTAAGATGATTCTTTTTAAATATTTTATACTCACCGGTAATAGCAAAAGGAACGATAGTTGCTCCGGTTTTTTGAGCCATTGATACTACACCAAACTTAAATGGTAATAAAAAGGTATTGGTTTTATTTCTGGTTCCTTCCGGAAAAACACCTAAAGCATAGCCGTTATTTAAAATATCCAAAGCTTTACTTTTAGCATTTTCGTCTTTAATTTGACGATTAACGGGGATACATCCGGCCATTTTGAAAAACCAAGCGGTTTTCCAATTTTGAAAATACTCAATCTTAGCCATATAATGTAACATTCTTTTTGTTGCCATAATAGCTAAGTTTTGATCAAATAAATGAACATGATTTCCGGCAACAATGATTGGTCCCTCTACCGGAATAACTTCTTTATTGATGATTTTAGGACGATATAAAACCCTAAATAATCCTCCTAAAACTCCTTTAATAAATTTATATCGATAATAATGTGTTTCTCTTTTCATTTCTTAACTTTCCCATACTTCTTTGTGCATTCTTCTTCTAACTTTTTATAATTAACTTTACCAATTAAAGTTTTCGGCACTGATTTAATATATTCATAAGCAATTGGCATAGCATATTTAGCCACTGATTTTTGTAGATAATTTTTAATACTTTGATTTAAATCTTCACTTGGATAGTAATTTGATTTTAAAACAATATTAGCTACTGGCACTTGTTTCTTATAAGGATGAGGAACACCAACTACCACAGCCGCTTCGATAGCCGGATGCAGTGCTAAAAGTTCCTCCATATATTGAGGATAAACATTATATCCACTGGTAATTATTAATCTTTTTAAACGTGATTCAAAGAATATAATTCCTTCTTGATTTTTATAACCAATATCTCCAGTATGAAGCCATGTTTTTCCGTCTGAGTGTTTAACCAATGTTTTACGAGTTTCTTCTGGTTCATTTAAATATCCCATCATTTGTGAAGGCCCATAAACACATATTTCACCTTTTTTATTTACTCTACATTCTTTAAAGGTTCCCGGCTTAACTATTTTAATGAATGTATCCGGCATCGGAAGACCAACTGCTCCTTCTTTGTAATAAGAACTTGGACAGACAGCTACTACAGCTACACTTTCCGTTAAACCATATCCCACTCTGATTTGAGCTTTTGAACCATGTTCGGCTAAATAAGTATTAACTCTTTTACGTAATTCTGATTTTAAGATATCGCCACCACAAATACAATCAATAACTGATTTTAAATAAGTCTTGGATTGTTCATCACTATTAATTAAAGCTTCATATAAAGTAGGTACGCCTGCTAAAAGATTAGGTTTCTTTTTCTTAATCATTTTTGCCAGCTCACTCGGTTTAAATTGCGGTATTAAATAACTTTTCATACCGGCTACAAATAC
Organism: Mollicutes bacterium; assembly: GCA_012520055.1. Lineage (GTDB taxonomy): Bacteria > Bacillota_I > Bacilli_A > RF39 > UBA660 > DUUS01. The sequence continues at coordinate 7,043 of JAAYPA010000046.1, read as the reverse complement.
TGTGTGGATACAACATGCCAAACCAAAACCATGGAAAATAGGTAAAATAGATAAAACTGAGTTACCGGGAATAGCTGATTCAATGCGACAGACAGCTTGTAAAGCCATTGTATTAACATTATTATTAGATAATCTGACACCTTTAGGTTTACCGGTGGTTCCTCCACTGTAGAGGATAACCGCTTCGGATGCTCCATTTCCTTTAACCATATAATCTTTCTTAGAATAAGCATAACCTAGATTTAAAAATTCTTGCCATGATATAACATTACTTTCATCATATGCTTCAGCAACCAAATTTTGCCTATTAGTAACCTTTTTAATTACTTGGCTAGCTTCATAAGCTGTTTTCACAACAATCGGCATACTATCAGCCACCGATGTTAAAATTATGCGATTAATATTTTGATTTTGAGTTGCTTTTAATACTCTGTTTTTCAATTGTGTAATGGTAAGAATAACTTTACTGCTTGCCACTTCAACATAATACTCTATCTCGTTTTCACTTGATAAAGGATGAATCATATTAGCTGTTGCGCCTACCATATTAGTAGCATAAAACATAATAATAGCTTCCGGAGTATTAGGCATACAAATAGTAACTCTATCACCTTTTTTAATTCCTATTTGTTTTAAAGCTTTAGCAGTTTGTTCTATTTTTTGAAAAAACTTTTGATAACTTACTTCTTTACCAAAGTAATCATAGGCAATTAATTTAGGATGTTTACTGGCTGTTTCTTTAATTAATTCATAAATAGCTAAGGAAGGATATTCTAAATGAGTAATAGAATCTCCAAATGGTTTAACTCTTTCCATATTAAGTTCTTTATTAAATACTCTACTTATAAAATTCATTTTGTTTCTCTACCCTCTTTAATTAAATTTTTTACTTTATCTTCTAAGATTTTGTTTTCTTTTTCAATATCAATAGTTTGTGGATAATATAAATTCCCAAAAACTATTTTAACATTTTTTTTGAATTTTTGATAATCGCCTATTATAGCAAAAGGAACGATCGGACTTTTAGTTGAAATAGCCATTTTAATTGCACCTTTTTTAAAAGGCATTATTATCTCATCAGTTCGATTAATAGTACCTTCCGGAAATATTCCAATTACCGTTTCTTTTTCCAGTAGATTTATGGCTGCCGGTATAACAGTTTTATCATGAACACTTCTATCAACAGGTATCATTCCACAAGAAGTAAAAAACCATTTACCTATTCCTTTAAATAATTCTTTTTTGGCAATAAATCTAACCGGTCTGATTGTTGCTGAAGCAAGGAGAAAACCATCAAGATTATTAGTATGAGTTCCGGCTAAAATTACCCTACCTTTTTTAGGTATACTTTCTCGATTAATATATGTTGGATAATAAGTGAAATAAAACCATAGTTTCAACAGTGGCCTTACTAATATATATAATAAAGGTATTTTCATGTCTTTCCTCTCTACTAGTATAATATTATCATAAAATAGTAAAAAAAAGAATATGACACTATATATTAATTTGAAGCTAATGAATTATAATGATATACTTTATCTAACATAACCTTAATCAGTGAGGTGAACTACCTTTGAAATCTAAAGACAAAGAACTTATTTTAAAATCAATTTTAAAAGTTACTTTAATTATGATTATCATCAGTGCCATTTTAAAATTTTTCGGTCTAAATATTTTTAATCTTGATTTAGAAAATAAAATAATTAATAAAGTATGTGACATTTTAATAAAATTTCAGCCTATCAGCTTTTTATTCTTTGGTGCATTTTTATATTTAGATTATTTTTTTATATTAAAACTATCTGATAATAATAAAGATAAATGGCTTCTATATTTTATTGGAGCATTAGATTTACTGTTTTTGAATTTGGCCGGTCAATATTTTTTATTTACCAGAATAGGTTATGATTTTTACCCTTTATATACATTAATTATTGTTATTTTTATTTCTTCTGTCATAAATAAAAAACTAAACGTAATAAGACCCTTTATAGTTATTTTAATTATTTTTCTATATCAATCTATTTCATTATTTCTAAGAAATATTACTTTTAATGATCAATATGAGTTAATGTACGATTTTTTATTAAATTTTGATTATATGATATTAATGATAATAACATATTATCTATATTTAATGAAAGGGAGTGATTTTAAATGGATGTTTTCAACAAATTATTTGGGACAAAATTCAGATGGAGTGCGGTCATCTTTGGACCTAAAGACCACCTTATCAAAATGGCAAAAAAAATATCAGTTATTTTTAAATAGTAAAAGAGAAGAAAAAGCTTTTATTATAGTTTATTTATTATTATCAATCATCTATGAATTATTAAATATATCAGTTATTATTTTTGTTGCTTTTTTAAATCAAACTATTATCGAATGTTTATTTATTTTAACTTCATTTTTAATAACCAAAAGAATCTTTGGAAAACCATTTCATTTTAATTCAGCAACCAAATGTTTTATTATTTCTAATTTAACTTATTATATTTTAAATAGAATAACTTTCAGTATCGGTACATCCTTTGTCGTACCTATTATTCTAGGAGTACTACTATCGTATATAACTAGTTTATTTGTTAAGTCCAAAGAAGAAGTTAAATTATTTAGAGGCATGGAAGAAAACAAATTAAAAGAAATATGTAAGGAATATAATTTAAATTCATTGGAAACAAATATTTTAGTTGATTTTTATTCCAACCGTTTATCTTTAGTTAAACTATCTTTAAAATATAATTATTCCAAAGACGCTATATGGAAGAAAAAAAAAGTAGCACTAAAAAAAATAAAAGGCTAATAGCCTTTTTATTTGCAAAAAAAATGAACCAAACACAACGAATCATGTTTGGTTCAGTACCGAATGAAATAAAATAATTTCTTTCGGTAAAAACAATATATCAAAGTTATTTATTTATGTCAACACTTTTTTTATCAAATTGGCGTCCCCGAAACGATTTGAACGTTCGACCTACCCCTTAGGAGGGGGTTGCTCTATCCTACTGAGCTACGAGGACATGTCTAAATTATAACACAATTAGATGAAAAATAAAAAATCAATCCGTCATAATAAATTTTATAGTTTATTTATTTTATTATCTAATATAAATTGTTTCAAAAAAATATACAAATCTTTTTTAGTCATTTCTTCTATATTATTTTTTGCAATTTTTAAATAAAAAAAATGAACCAAACATAACGAATCATGTTTGGTTCAGTACCGAATGAAATAAAATATTTCTTTCGGTAAAGATAATATATCAAAGTTATTTATTTATGTCAACACTTTTTTTGATTATTTTTAAAATATTATTTTATTCCTGTAGAACCAATACCTCCGCCACGTTTTAAACCTAATATTTTTACATCATCTACTTGTTTATATTTGTTCTTCTTTTCATAACTTAGTACAAAAAATTCCCTTATGATCATAAAAGATAAAAAACTTTATTATATTATCTTCTTTTATGATAATTGGCTTTATATGATGGTTTAATATTTTTAAGATTTTGATAGAAATTATAAAATTCCTCTCCTCTTTCATGAAATAAAAGTACTAATTCAACTACTTGGTCAGTTAATATTGGAGTTATTAATATATCATTATAAATAACAGGTTCACCATATGGTAAATATAACTTATATACTTCTTTTACTGATAAACCTGCACTCAATGAATTCATACATAAAATTCCCAGCTCAAGAACGATATCATTATTTATTATTTTACTGGTATCATGAATTTTAATATCTATCATATCAACCCAATTTGGTTGTAATTCCGGTTTGATATATTTAGAACCTTCATTTATGAAATCATTTTCTTTGTTTATTATTGTATTATATTCCATATTTTCTCCTTAAAAAAAATGAACCAAACATAACGAATCATGTTTGGTTCAGTACCAAAAGAAATAAGATAATTTCTTTTGGTAGTTATAATATAACAAATTAAAATATAGAAGTCAATACTTTTTTTAATTATTTTTATAAGCTGCTAAAAGTTTTTGATGAATATCATCATCAACTAATGATATAGCATTAATTGCTTGTTCTAAAGATTCTTTATAATTACCCATAAAGAATTTCTTTTCAGCTTGGATTAAACCATTATTTAAGGTAATATTAAGTGGTTTAAATCTATTACCATAGACAATAGTGTTTTCAGCTAAATTAGCTGTTTTAATTGTTTCATTAGTTGTTTTATATAATTTTAAAGCTAAATCTCTGGCTGTATCTACTCTTAGATTTAAAGTCTTAATAGATATCGGTTTACGATTTAATTCTTCAATCATGAAATTGATAGCTTCGTTAGCTTCATTTAACTGTATGAAATAATCTTTTGGAACAATTGGTAATTTAAAGCTTTCAATTTTATCTTTGGCACTTTTTAATATTTGTTCAATTTCATCTAATTGTTGATGGGCTCTAACTTCATCTTCTTTTAGGCTTTTTAAACTTTTTAGTGTTAATTCTAATTTGTCTTCATTTTTAGCTAATCTTAAATTAAGATGTTCTAATTCTTTATTTAATCTAGAAAAAGCAAAGGATTTATTACGATAGTTTTCTACAACTACTTCATAATCATTTTGAATAGCTTTAATATTGATATTTAGTTCATCAATTATTTTTACTTCTTCATGGGTTAAATCATAACTATATTTAATATCTTCTATTTTGGAAGAAATACGACTTATGATATCAAGCATTCTTTTACATTTGATAGCAACTTTACGCATATTTTCTTCAAAGGATTTTTTACATATTCTTTCATTATCAAAATCATTATATAAACTTTCAAAATAAGAAAGAATAGTTTTAAGTTCAAAGATTGAATCAGTTAAGTTTAAAACATTTAAACGATCAAAGACATCAGCTATTTTCTTTTCTGATTCAAAAATATTATAATCAATATTCAAATAATCAAGATTATAGCCTTCTTTATTCATTTTATTATGGATGGATCTGACATCATTTATTTTTACCGGTATTAATTTTTTACCCATTAAAATTATAGTTGGAGCTTCTTCAATAACAATAGTTAAGTTACCTATCGTATCATCTAAGGCTTTAACTATTTTACTTACTTCACTGTAAGCATTATTTTCCATAGCTAGTTCAAAAGCAGCAAATAATTTATCGATATTTTCAAATTGTAATTCTATCGCTACTTTAATTGATTCATATTCATCCGGACTACGTTGATATTTTAAATATATTTCTCGATAATCTTTTTTTAATTTAGTAACGATTTCTCTATTCTTACTTTCACTTAAAGATATTTCTCTAATTTCACTTAATAAAAAGTCACTTTTGGTTTTAACATAATAAATATTAAGTTCTAGATTAGCAATAGCTTTATTAATATCTTTAAATGATCCTTTTTTGAATAATTCTTCTAGTTCCAAAAGGTCATCATTTAATTTAGGAATATCTTTTTGTTTGATTATTTCATATCGGTTTTGCCATAATTTATATTGTTTTTCTAGTTCTTTATTATTTATTAAAGCTCCTACTTTATTAAGCTCATTTTGAATAGCACCAGATAAAATAAGATTTTTTTCTTTTTCTAAACGAGATAAAATTTCATTATATTTTTTCTTATTATGTTTTTTTAGTAAAATTAATACTAAAATAATCAAGATAACAATAACTGCTATATAGATTATTCCTAAAATCTTATAAGTGTTATCTGACATAGACATATCTCCTCTATAATAAATATTAACATAAAATACAAATTTTTAATAGCTAATAGATAAAGTTTTTTACTTTATTTAACGTAAAAATGTCTTTGGAAAAGACATTTTATTTTTGACATTTTGGACAATAATATGTACTACGACCATTTATTTTAATTTTTTTAATAGGCATATGGCAAAAAGTACATGGCTCATTTTCTTTTTTATGGACTTTTAAATATTGTTGATAATTACCGATAACTCCTAAAGAAGAAGTATAACTTTTAATAGTAGTTCCTCCTTCTTTAATAGCTAAATTTAATATATCAATTGCTGAATCAATAATGGTACTTGCTTCTTTTAAGGTAATATCTTTTCCTTTTCTACTTGGATTTATTTTAGAAACATATAATACTTCATTGGCATAAATATTTCCTAAACCATTTATAATAGTTTGATCTAATAATAAAGTTTTAATGGATACATCTTTTTTATTTATTCTTTGATAAAAATCTTCTTTATTGATTGTAAATGGTTCAGGAGCTAATTTTTTTAAACTATTAACTTTATGTAAATCTACTTTTTTAATTAAAGTCATTCGACCAAATCTACGAGTATCATGATATCTTAAGGAAATATTGTCTTCAAAATTAAAGATGATATGTTCATGTTTTTCAAAAGAATCATCTTGTGTTTTAATAAAGTATTTGCCTTCCATTCTTAAATGACTTATTAAAATATATTTATCAAAATGAAAGAGAAGATATTTACCTATAGTAGTAATATCTTTTAAAGTTTTATTTATTAATAAATTAATATCTAAACTATCTTTTGAAATGATTTTAGAATAAATTATCTTTACATCAGTTATTTTTTTATTTATTAATTCTTTTTTTAAAACTGATGCGACAGTTCTTACTTCAGGAAGCTCTGGCATACTTAAGCCTCATACCAGTTTGTGCCAGTATCTATATCTACTTTAAGTGGAGCTTTTAAAGTCACTACTTTTTCCATAGTTTCTTTTACTAAAGATTTTACTTTATCTAGTTCTTCTTCTTTAACATCAAAGATAAGTTCGTCATGAACTTGAAGAATCATTTTACTTTCTAAGTTTTCTTCTTCAAATAATTTGTCTATCTTAACCATTGCCATTTTAATAATATCAGCGGCAGTTCCTTGAATTGGTGTGTTAAGAGCAATTCTCTCTCCTGCACTTCTTACCATATAGTTTTTATTATTTAGCTCATCTATTACTCTCTTGCGGTTATATAAGGTTTTAACATATCCATATTCATTTGCTTCTTTAATTATATCATCCATATATTTTTTAACACCAGGATATATTTCTAAATATTT
>JAAYPA010000107.1 GCA_012520055.1 Mollicutes bacterium | reverse complement strand
GAGCAGCCAAGAGCTGTAGCCGGGTAGCGCAAGCCCTTCAGCCCCCGGCTTTGCCGGGGGACCGGGACGTGCGAGGTTGCATTGGGAGAATTAAGAGCCTCTCTCAAGACCCAAAGGAAGAAATGGACTCACGCGGAGCCGCGGAGGAGTTGCGGGCTTCCCCCTTTTCTCCGCGCCTCCGCGTCTCCGGTGCGTCAGGCGAAGCCTGATTGTTCTTGTTAGTTGAAAGGTACTAACCATGGAAGTTGTTCGTTCGCCATGTAGCTGACCGAGCGGACGCGGGGGTAACCTCGCGATCCGAAGCCTCGGAAGGCAAAGGCGTCAGCCGCAACACAAGTGAACCCGTTTCGGCCTCGTTACGCAGTTGGAGAGTGGCCAGCCCTCCGGAGAGGGTGAAGCCTGGCATCGACCGCGAAGCAACGAACGCAGGCAGCGGTCGGGCTCCCCGGGGTGGAAGGGGCGGCGGGCGTCGACAGAGCAATCAGGAACCTGAGAGGCCCGTCCGGGCGGCCGGCGGCGCGTAGGCCGACGGTCAACGCGGCGTGGGAAGAAATAACCGCATCGCGGCTCGCACGGGAGTCGGAGGGGCTCATAGTAGCGTCGAAGCCGGGCAATGCCGGTGGAGCGAAGGGGCCCTGCCGAAAGTGTGTTTCCACAAGAAGAGGAGAACGCCGCTTGGAAGAACCCCTTCCCATCACGGAACGGATGAGCATCTACGAACGGACCGAGCTGCCGGAGCAACCGGAAGTGCGGCACGGCGTGAAGTTCATCTTGAACGTTTCTCGACTGAGGTGGAAGCTTTGGCGAAAGGCCAAGCAAGAACCGCGATTCCGGTTTTACGCCCTGTATGACCGGGTCTTTCGGTTCGACGTGCTGACGGTGGCGTGGTGGCTGGTGCGGGCCAACAAGGGAGCCCCGGGCGTCGACGGGGTGTCGTGCGACGACATCATCAACGGCCCCGGAGCCGCCCAGTTCCTGGAAGAATTGCAGGACGAGCTACGCAGTAAACGCTACCGCCCCCAACCCGTCAAGCGGGTGTACATTCCCAAGGCCAACGGCGGGCAACGACCGCTGGGCATTCCGACCGTGAAGGACCGGATTGTGCAGATGGCGGTGCTGCTCGTCCTGGAGCCGATCTTCGAGGCGGACTTCCACGAGTGTTCTTATGGATTCCGTCCGGGCAAGTCGGCCCACCAGGCGGTGGACGCCATCCGCGCCCACCTGGCCGGCGGCCAGCGGGAGGTGTACGACGCCGACTTGAAGGGCTACTTCGACACGATTCCGCACGATCAGCTTCTTAAAGCGCTTCAGATGCGCATCACCGATCGTTCGGTGCTGGCCCTGATCCGCTCGTGGCTGAAAGCGCCGATCGTGGAAACGGACGACCAGGGCCGCAAGACGGCCCACCGGTCGAAGCAGGGGACGCCGCAAGGAGGGGTGGTCTCACCCCTCTTGGCCAACGTGTACCTGCACTGGTTCGAGCATCTGTTTCATCGGCCGGATGGCCCAGGCACCTGGGCCAAGGCCCATCTGGTGCGGTACGCGGATGACTTTGTCATCTTGGCCCGCTACCAGACGCGGCGCCTGCAAGAATGGGTGGAACAGACCCTCGAAGGCCGCTTCAAGCTGACGATCAACCGCGAGAAGACCCGCGTGGTCCAGCTGACGAAAGAGGGCACGAGCCTGTCGTTTTTGGGTTTCACGTTCCGCTACGACCGCGACCTGCACGGCCGCGACCGCCATTATCTGAACGTGTTCCCGGCGAAGACGTCCGTGGCCCGACTTCGTCAGCGGCTGCGCGCGTTGCTGGCCGCCAACCCCGTGACGCCTATCCCGACGCTCGTCGGCATGGTGAATCGGCTGTTGGCCGGCTGGAAACGATACTTCTCGTTGGGCTACCCGCGAAGGGCGTTTCGCGCGGTCAATCAGTACTTGGTTGCCTCGCTGACGCGCCATTTGCAGCGTCGGAGTCAACGTCCGTTCCGGCCGCCGGCTGGAAGGTCGTACTACGCACAGTTGCAAGCCCTCGGTCTGCAACTGCTTTAACGATGACGTAGAATCCTTGTGCATGCCTGAGTCGAAATTTTCGGGTAAGCCGGATGCGGGAAACCCGCCCGTCCGGTTTGACGAGGGGAGAGGAGACCGGCTAGCCGGTCCCTCTCCTACTCTACCGTCTCCGCGTGAGCCCCTTTAACCCTCCGCTCAAACCAGCTTTCCGAAACCACTCAGCCCGATCGGCTCTCGGCTGGCGAATGGTTCGCCATAACGGGCGCCGATAGCCCAGCCCCAGGTGGAGGCCTGGTCGCGCAGACGATCGATGAACGTGGGAGGCTCTTGCGAGCGGCCGTCGACGAACTGGCTGCGGTAGCACGCGATGGCGGCCAATTTCTGTTCCCAGAACTCGCTGATGTCCAGGATG
>JAAYPA010000045.1 GCA_012520055.1 Mollicutes bacterium | reverse complement strand
TGCTCATCAAGATATTTAAAACTCTTTAAATTTATACTTAAATATTCAGAATTGATACCACCATTAATTAAATTATCTATTACTTTATGATATAAAGTATACATATCAGAGCTATTAATACAGACATTATCTACCTTCATTGTATAAAAACCTATATTTTGAGAATTATTGCCACTTAAATTATGGCAACGGATTACTTTATATCCTAGTCCTAAATATTCCTTACTTCCACCATCTTTATATTTTTTAACAAGTACAACAAATAAAGGTTTTTTATTATGTCTTATTCGGGAAAAATCAACATATCTAAATACAATGCTTAACAATAATATTGTTAAAAATATGCCTAAAATTATATTCTTCTTTTTCATTTATACTCCTTATTCAAATAAATTGTATCATATTTATATAATTATTAAAAGAAAGTAAAATTATGTTATAATAGATTAAATGTATTGGAGGTTATATGAATAATATAATTGAAGTTAAAAAATTAAATAAAAAATATAAAAATTTACAAGCGGTTAAAGATTTAAGTTTTACGGTAAAAGAAAAGGAAATATTGGGGCTTTTAGGGCCTAATGGTAGTGGGAAAACAACAACTATCAATTGTATTTTATCATTATTAAATTTTGATAGTGGTGAAATAAAAATTTTAGGTGAAAAAATGACACCTGAAGCTTATGATATCAAAAGACAAATCGGCGTAGTATTTCAAGATGTTGCGGTATTTGATGAACTAACCGTATATGAAAACATCAATTATTTTTGTGGCTTATATATTAAAGATAAAGAAGAAAGAAGAAAATATGTAGAAGAGGCTATTGATTTAGTAAGATTAAATGAATTTAAAGATTTTCCTCCTAAAAAGTTAAGTGGTGGATTATTAAGAAGATTAAACATTGCATGTGGTATTGCGCATAAACCTAAAATAATCTTTTTAGATGAACCAACTGTAGCAGTTGATCCTCAAAGTCGTAATAATATTTTGGAAGGCATTAAAAAATTAAATCAAGATGGAGCAACTATTATTTATACAACTCATTATATGGAAGAAGTGGAAATTCTTTGTGATCGAATCATTATTTTAGACAAAGGAGAAATAATTGCTAGTGGAACAGCCAAAGAATTAAAAGAACTTACCAATATAGAAGAAAAAGTTACTGTAGAAGTAGATGATCTTTCAATTGATATTATTAATGAGCTAAATAAATTTAAAAATATTGATGAAGTAATTTATGATGGTCATATTTTATATATAACATTTAAAAAAGGAAAAGATAATTTATTAAATCTTATAGAATTTATGAAAGATAATAAAATAAAATATAATAAATTCTTCTCTGAGTTACCAACCTTGAATGACGTCTTTTTAGAATTAACTGGTAAAGAATTGAGGGATTAAGGTGTCACATATATTTATCAATCAATTCAAAATATGCTTAAAAAAGAAATCACTAATTTTTTGGACCTTAATTTTTCCAATAGCTTTAGGTACTTTCTTTAATTTAGCTTTTTCTAATATTGATGAAAGTGAGAAGTTTAAAACAATCGATATTGCAGTTGTTAATAATGAAAAATTTAATGAAAACGAAAGTTTTAAAGAATTAATTAGGGCTTTATCAACTGATGAAGAAATTTTTAATCCTCAATATGTTAATTTAGAAGAAGCGAAGAGCTTGCTAGACAATAATAAAATAAAAGGATACATACTTTTAGAGGAAAAAATAAAAGTATTTGTCAAAGAAAATGGATTATCGCAAACTATCATTAAAAGTGTAGTTGATAATTTTTATCAAGTAGGTAGTGCGGTTAATCATATTATTTTGGATAAACAAAATTTAAAAAATTTAGTGATGGAAGATTTAAATAGGAATTATTTTAAAGATGTTAGTAATGAAAAGGTAAGTTCAATTGTTACCTATTTTTATACTTTGATTGGTATGGCATGTTTATATGGTGGTGTTTTTGGAATCAAAGCAGTCATTGATAGTGAATCTAATCTTAGTAAAAAAGCAGCCAGGGTTAATGTATCACCGGTTCATAAATTTAAATTACTTCTGGTTTCTTTAGTAGTAGCTTTAATTATTCAATTTACCGAAAATTTAATTCTATTAGGTTATTTAATAAATATTTTAAAAATTGATTTTGGTAATCAAACATTACCTTTAATAATTTTAGCTGGGGCAGGATCTTTTGCTGGTATAAGTATGGGGGTTTTAATTGGTTTATCTAATAAAAAAAGTGAAGATACAAAAGTAGGAATTTTAATGTCTGTTACAATGGCATTATCATTTTTAGCTGGTATGATGATAAAGAATATGAGAGAATTAGTAGATAAAAATATTCCTATCCTTGGCCAAATTAATCCTGTATCAATGATAACCAAGGCTTTATATTCTCTATATTATTATGATGATTTAAATATTTATTTTCAAAACTTATTTAGTTTAATAATATTTACCTTCGTTATGATAACAATTTCTTATATAATTTTAAGGAGGAAAAAATATGATAGTATTTAGTACATTCCTTAAAATAATAAAAAAATATTATGGATTAATTTTATTATATTTAGTTATTTTTACAATATTTTCAGTAATATTTGCTAGTACTAATAAACAAAATAATGTGTTTACAGCAAAGAAACCGAACATAGCTATCGTAAATATGGAAGATAGTCCACTTATGAAATCGTTCCTAACTTATATAAAGAAGAACTCTAATATTGTTGAGATTGCTAAAGAAGATTTAAAGGATGCTTTATTTAATCGTAAAGTAGATTTAATCTTAAATATACCGGATAATTTCTCTAATGATTTTTTAAATAATAAGAATCCAGAAATAAAGTTTGAAAGAGTTCCGGATTCATATAGTTCAACGTATGCACTCATGTATTTGAATCGTTATTTAAATTTAGCTAATCTTTATAATATTAATAACATTAGTGAAGAAAAACTAATCGGCTATATTGAAAAGGATTTAAAAGAAGAATCTGAAGTAGTATTTATTCAAAAAGCAGAAAACAATTATACGGCAAATTATTTATATAATTTTTCTAATTATTCAGTTATGGCTATGACAATAATGATTCTTAGTCTCGTAATGAGTTCATTTAAAAAAGAAGTCATAAAAAAAAGAAATATGATTAGTCCTATATCATATAAAAAGCAAAATAGACAATTATTTGTATTTAACTTAATAATAACATTAGCAGTATGGTTGATATTTATAATAATGGGTATATTTTTCTTTAAAACTGCTATGTTTAATAGGCAAGGATTATTATTGATACTTAATTTGCTAGTATTCTGTTTAACAGTATTATCAATCGGGTTTTTAATTGGCAACCATATTCAAAATAAAGAAGTTATGGGTGCAATTAATAATGTTATTACTTTAGGTACCAGTTTCATCTGCGGAGCTTTTGTTCCCCAAGAAATTCTAGGTGAATCAGTATTAAGAATAGCTAAGATATTCCCTTCATATTGGTTTATAAAAAATAATGATTTAATTGTGATTTTAACTAATTATAATATAGATAACCTAAAACCGATAATTATTAACATGGGTATAGTCTTATTATTTGGGTTACTATTTTACATAATAAATCTAATTATTTTAAGACTAAAATTAAAAGCCAAATAAAAAAAAGATAATTCTATCTTTTTTTATGCTAAACGGACTACTGTTAAAGTTGCTCCAGCCCCACCTTGTAGGGTAGCAGCACCTATAATTCCAAAAAATTGTAATGTAAGCTCATCACCATCATTTAAGAAAGCTATTGTAGTTGCGGTAAATGATGATACGGATATCGCTGGTGAGAACAATGATCCTGCCAATGGAGAACCATTAACTAAAATTCGAGTAGACATTAAAAGTGCAACGGTTACGTTAACTTGATAAGTTACTAAATATGTTCCAGAAACCGGTACAGTAAATACCGTATCATCACCATTAACATCAAAACCATCTAGATTTTGGTTATCAGGTAAATCAATATCTACACCGCCTATAATTACTGCAAAAGTTTCTTCTGTAGTATTTTGAGCACTCATTGAGTTAGCAGTTACAGCAACTCCTTCTGGACCAGTCGGTCCAATATCTCCAGTCGGTCCTGTAGGTCCAGTCGGTCCAGTTGGTCCGGTTGCCCCGGTAGGCCCAGTCGGTCCACCAGCCGGTCCCGTAGGTCCAATTGGTCCAGTAGGACCAGTAGCTCCAGTCGGTCCAGTTGGTCCGCAGCAGAAATATGTGATAGGTATACATTTATCAACATCTTTTATTTTTTTTACACCAAATTGAGAAGAATACATATTTCACGCTCCTTTCTATGTATACTATGATTTTTATATTTTTCTAAATAATTAAACTATACAATAAAATAAAAAAAAGTTTGATAAATCAAACTTTTATAAATATTTCTTTTTTAACAAAGTATGAATCAATAGTGAGCTTATAATCATTATGGTAGCGACATATATTCTTGTTATTATAGTTTCTTTAAAAACCAAAGATATTTGTAAAGCATTAAAAGCACAATGTAATAATATTGAAAGACTAACTTTCTTACTATAATTATATAAGACGGCTTGAGCAAAAGACATACCAATAAGTAATACTGAAAAGGCTATAAAATTAACATTTGCTTGTGATGAACCTTCAATAAAAAAGAGAGGGAAATGCCATATAGACCAAAACCCGGAAGTTATAATAGCAGCTAAAGGAAAAGGAAACTTCTTTTCTAGTTCCGATTCAAGGAGTCCTCGCCAACCAGGTTCTTCCATTCCTCCACCAAATATCATTAGAGGAATCATTAAAATAGCAATATATAGTGGTGTTTCAACTGTTATTTTTCCTACTATAAATGGATATATAAAATATAAACCTAAAAACAAAATAATTAATAAATAGGAAATATAATTTGTTTTAAAATCAAAACAATTTCTAAAAAATAGTTTAATACTTTTAACTCTATTATATTTTTTATTTACCCAGTATGATTCAAGCAATGGACCAAATGACCCAGCTAGGTATAATACAGTGCAGATTATATTATTTAATTCTAGTTTTAAAAATTTATTTAATATAATTAATATATTCCATAAAATATATGAAAAGCTAAATGTTACTAATAAATACTCTAAAACTATTTTTTTTGTTCATTATTTGTTTTCTCATAAGTATCATCCATTCAATTCACTTATGGGTAAATTATATCAAATTTTCGAAAATTTTAATATAATTAATCTTTTAAAATACGTAAGTAATGATTAGCTTCACGTAAAACATGATCGGCAAGTAGGGGAACTATAATAGATTTTATTTCACAATTATCTATACCTTTTAATCCAGCTTCTTTAAAATCACGATATTTTAAAGTTTCTTGATATGATTTTTCAGTTAGATTGTTTATATCCAAAGCTTTATCCACATCTTCAAGTAACATATCATATTCATTGGCAAAATCATTCGCTGTGTTTATTAAATCATTTTCAGTAGGATCAAGTAGTCCTCGTATAAATAAAGCATGTTCCATCATTATTTGATTCCAAAATAATTCTTCTTGATGGACATCTTTTATATTGATGTCTTGGCCACTTTCCAGAGCTTTTAAATAAGATTGATATAATTTTGCTTCTCTCATAATATGATCGATTAATAATGGATAATTTAAAGTAAACAAAGTACAAGAAAGCATTCCATCTAATATTCGTTGTTTAAAATTTATTAAACCATCAAGTAATTTAATGGCATGGCTATTTATTTTTTTTATATCTATTTCTGAAATTGTTTCCACATTTCTATTATGAGTGGCTAGCATATTAGCTTCCATCAAAGTTATATTTTTATTTATAGGCACACCGGTAAGTTTTTCAGTTTTCATTTCTGTATTTAAAGTATAATTAGTGACGATTTCTCCTGAACTTAAAACCTCTGGACGAATGTAACCATTACTAATATTTACAACTTCATTTAGTAATTTTTCAAATTGGTTTTTATACCACCTAGCTTCTTCTATAAATTCTTTTTGAATTCCCGGAAAACCTATTTCTAAAAAAAGAGCATGTTCTTTCATGATTCGACCAAAGAATAAATGTAATTCCAGAGAAGAAGAAACATAATCCTGCATATTTTTTCTCCTTTCATTAATCACGGTATTATATGTAAATAACCTATATTGGTAACAAAAAAACAAGCAATGCTTGTAATTATTTTTTAGAAAGAATTAAATTTTTACTAAGTTCCTGATTATCATTAGGTAAGATACTTCGTAATCTTAATAGTGCTTCATCGGGAGTATATCCGTCATACTTTGGAGCATTAGGAATTTCCGGTACATCAAAAAGATCCCAATACATTAATTTTATATGATAAGACATAATGCCTTCTGGGGTATTTAATCCGACTACGAAATCGCCATTAAACATAGGATCATTTACTTCGTCATAATGCTTTTTGGATTTCCAAGCAATATCTTTATTTTGATTACAAATAATACTAAATAAAACAGTTCTTTGCAGATATAAATCTCCAAAAGTATGATGCTTATCACTGACTTTTTTTGTTGTTAAAAGATGTGCATCTTTCATTTCAACAATAATACCATTAATATATTCATGAGTATTATTTTCCATACAAAAACCCCCCTATAAATTATATCAAATATTTATCAAGAATGAGATAAATTTGAATTTGGTAAAAAGAGTTTTTATTATAAAACTCTTTTTGTAAATCATTTTGATTTCAAAGTATTATTAAAGTCTTGGGTAGTTTGAAAATTTTAAAACATTTTTTATTATTAACAAATAATAACTCTATTGGTTCTCCGTCACCAAAGAAAATACAAATATTTTCTTTTGACTCTTTCTCATAATAAATAAAAATTAGAATCCAATTTTTCTAATTCGAACATTTAATGATGGTATATTTTCTTTTTTTAATTTTGATATGATTTCATTTAATTCTGGTTTGAAAGTTGAATATTTATTTTTCTAAAATAATCTATTGAAGTTATAAGATAAAAAGTGTTATAATTATGTTAACAATAGAATCATACCTTGAAGAATAGAAAAGAGGAGTAAAGTGAACAGAAAATTTGTGAGATATTGTAAAAATATTTTTAAAAAAATTTGTGTATTATTTATTGGCTTAGGACTTTTAGTCACTTCTTTAGGGATACCACCATTTATTGAGGTTCTAGCGGATGATAATAATACTAAGCTAGTGTTTGTTCCTACAGGTAACACCGTAGAAATAGATGAAACAGATATCAATAAAGTAATTATTATGAAAGATGGTCAACAAGCCGGATCTTTAAAAATTAAAGTATATGATAACTATCAAACTCCAAGTATGAATGGTAATAATGTGGAATTTATCTTACCGCAACGAGTATCAGAAGATTATCAGGTTTTAGTTGAATTATTAGTTGAACCTGGATATGAAAAAAGTGGACAATATACTTACAAAGAAGCACAATATTATTTTCCGGGTGAAGGGGACCTTTATTTAGATATTACCGAAAATGATGTCCATAATTTTAGTTTTACGATTAGTGAAGTAGGACATCAACCGGGAGGACAGCCATATCAAATTTTTGCAAAATTTGCAGGTGTTAGTAATCCTGTTGATGCTGATGACAATGGAGATATATTTATACCTGAGGAATGGACTTCCGGAAATGTAGAACTTTATGCCAGAGTTTGTAATGATAATGGTATTAGTCCAAACTTAGATAGTTGTCAAGGTGATGTAGAAGATTTAAGAGTAGATGTTATTATGCCAGCTAATAAAGAACAAATAAATAATACTGTCGAACCACGTGGTAGTGGTAATAATTCAGTATTATATATTGATGAAGACTTTTTAGATTATGGTAAAGTGGTTCTTCATTTACAAAAAGAAGGTAGTAATTCTGAAGATGTAATGGATAATATTAATTTAGCTATCGTGAGTATAGTATCAGAAGATTTAATACTAGTTAGAGCTGATGCTCCTATAGAAATGTCTTATAGCGTAGGTACTGTTGATTATGATAGTGCCATGTTAACAAGAATAGATAGTGGTAAAGTTGCTATTTTCTTTGGAAATGGTGAAGCAACACTTATTGCTAGTGGTCCAAAAGTACTGGGAATTAAAGATTTATATGGTGCTGCATCTACAGAAATTAATGAAGATGGAAGTGTTACAATTACTTTCCCGGATCTAAGTTTTGAAACTACTACGAGAGTAACAATAACAATTGAATTAACCGATCATAGTACGGTAACTAAAACATTAGATATTGCCAGAACAGCCTTAGCTTTAAGATATAACAAAGGTGATGGTGATGGAACTCTAGTAGCAGGTTATGTAGCAAATAAAGGATATTTATATAATAACCAAAATCATAATGATGAAATATTTGATGCTTATTTACAAGTAATTTTATATAAAGATAATGTTGTAGCCGGTTACAAGCAAATTCAAATCGATGATGAAGATTTTATAAACAGCTTAGATTCAAATGAGTCAGGAGCAATGGAAGTCTTCAGTGATGGTAGAATAAAGTTATATGGAAAAGCTCTTAATGACACAATTGAAGGTGTAAATAGAGCTAGCGTATTTCTAACAGATGGTCGTATTGATGGAGATAGCGATGTGTTGCCTTCAGTAGAGTTCGGTATTGGTGCCGGAGTGGAAATTACTTGGGAGGCAGAATAATGAAAAAAATATATTTTTTAATTGCTTTTCTAAGTATATTTATTCTAACAACAAATGTTTATGCTGAAACTAATGGCCCAATTATTACAAATGCTGAATATAAAAATGAAAAAATTACTGTAAAAGGAACCGGAACAGGACGAATTCAATTAGTATTATTTAATTTAGATAATTCTCCAATATATATGACAACTGTTATGCCTGAAGGTGACGGTGATTTTTCAATCACATTGCCAAAAATAGATGGATTAACAGATGGAAATTATAAAATTAAAGTTGCTGATTATAATGGTGAACATATAAATGAAAAAACAGTTAGTGTTAAGCTAGAAAAAAATCCGGCAACTGGGGATAATATTATGATTTCAGTTATCATCGGTGGATTATGTATATTAGGCATCGCTGGATGCATAATATTAATAAAAAAGAAATTAGTTTAAAAAACAAGCATATTAATTGCTTGTTTTATTATTTAAATTTTTTAAGTACATTTATTAATAATTCTTTTTCTTCTTTTTTGATTTTTTCTTGTAATGATTCTGCTGTTTCATTTGGACTGATATTAACAATACATTGATCAATTATTTCTCCGGTATCATATTCTTTATCTACATAATGGACTGTTGCTCCGGAAGTTTTTTCACCGGCATCTATTACTGCTTTATGTACATTAATTCCATACATCCCTTGGCCTCCGTATTTTGGTAATAGGGAAGGATGGACATTAATGATTTTCTTCGAATATCTTTCAATTATACTCAAAGAGATCTTTTTTAAGTATCCCGCTAATATAATGTAATTAATTTCATTTTCTTCTAATACTTTAATAATTTCTTCAGGGTTATTACTTACAAGAGTTTGAATATTATGTTCTTCAGCTATTAAAAGACCGTTAGCATTATCATTACTACTAACTACTAACTTGACTCTTAATTCTATTTCTTTATTATGTTCAGCATCTATTATTCTTTTTAAAGTAGTTCCATTACCTGATATAAAGACAGCAATATTATACATTATATTAACACCTCGTTATTATAATTATAACAAAAAAACTTGATATTTTTATATCAAGTTTAATATATCCATTTTTAGTATATAAATAAAAGGAAACACAGATATTATTAATTATTTGCTTCTTCCCGGAAATGGGATTTTAAGGGTACTGGTATCATTATTCCAAAAAGGAGTTGCTAAATTAACTTTTTTTGCAATAATATCTATTATTTGTTTTTTATCTTTAAAACTAATTGTTCTTCTTTGTAAACCAATTTTGTCATATAAAGTATTTAAAAATATTAAATAATCATTTGAATCTATTTTTCCATCATATTGAATCTCACATTCTTGAATATATTTAATTTGATCTGGAGTTAATTGAGAAACATTTATTTCAGAAAAACCTTCTTTTGAAATAATATAAGTTAAACCTTCTATATCTCTAGCACCAAAATCACCAACACTAGGTGTGTCGGTATTGTTAAACTTTCCATCATTTGGATGGGTATGGGCATAAAATTGAACAGCTCCTTTTTCTAGGTACATAAATAATTCAAAAGGCAAAGCTATACCAGAGTAAGAACTAATAACTAAAAGCCAATTATTATCAACAAGAATTATTCCTATTTCTCCGGAAGAATTATTAAAATATGGTAATTCCTCAAACAAAGAAATTGGTAAACACTGATTTATTTTATATACACCATTCTTTAAATTTTCTAAGTCACTTAATTTAGTATTTTGTGATATGGAAACTTCAGGCAATTCGCTAAGAAAATTATATAATTCATCATATATTTTCATAATATTTTCCTTTTCTTAAATATTAAAATTTATTATAACACAAGCTTGATAATAGTTATATTAATTTTTTTTCAAATCTAATATTGTCGATGAGTTTAGTTGTTTAGGATTCAATACTAATAGTTTTCTTAAACATCTTGGTGGACTAAATAAGGGCAGACCTAACGAAGAAGATTTTGAAAATGCTAAACAATTTGCATTGAGATTAAAAAGATAATAAAACCTATTCCTTTTGTAAAATTGGAATAGATTTTTTCATAAGGCAAACTACGTTTTTTAGTCCATGGCATAATTTTTGTTTTAATGCCTAAAAAATATATATTTTGTACTTAAATTTCATCAAAAACTAGCGTAATATTCAAGTATTTCTGAATATATGAAAACATCAATTTATACCTCAAATGAATCCAAGTTTATAATTAAATTTATATTTAGTACAAAGTAAAGTATTTATGTTTTTTATTTGTTTCTTAATTTTAACCCTAGCTGAACACCTTTTTCAATATCGTCTTTATCCATAGGAACACTTGCTTTATGATTAATTAATATAGAAGGATCTCTTTCTTCAATATTTTTGTAATAAGTATTTAACAAGAATTCTTTTTTTAATAATTCAATATATTGATTTAATGGAATATTAATTAATTTTCTAGCAGCTATTAGTTTCATTTTTTGCAAAGTATTATCTATAGTTTTAGCATCAACATTCCAATTCTTTTCTAAAATAAAATCTCCGCCACCTATTTTACAAGAAGCAAGACCTAAATTTTCTTCTTCGTTATATAATTTAATTAAATTAGCAATTATACATATATTAACCAGATGTTTTTCTTCTTCAGAAAAGAGCGCAAACCTGTAATAAGGTTCCGGGATAAATAATCCCCATCCATTATTTTGACTTGCTATGCATCTTGCTTGAAAATAATAGGGTGCTATATACATTTCTCTATTTTCATTAGAAATATAATAATGTGGTTTTACAATTACTTCTGGATTTTGCAGAGCTAATTTATTAAGGTTATCGAATTCTTCCTTTACAACTCCAAACTGAATACTAGGTTGTCCTACTAAAACTGCATAATTTTTGTTGTTAGATGTAAACACATAAACTAATTTAGTATCTCCATAATTTATGAATTGTATCTCCATATGATCACCTACTAGATCAGGTGCAAATGAAGCTAGATTTCTTTCGAATGTATTATATAAAAATACTTTCGTTTTTAGATACTCTTCAAATCGATTTTGCTTACTAGTTAGATTTAGATACTCTATACCTGAGCTCGGTATACCTAATTTTAAATCTTGCATAAAAGTTTTCTCCTTTTTGAATAAATATTATTTATCAAAAAAATTGTATTGTCTATACTTAAGTTTAATTTTTTGGAAATTTTTATAAAAATTCTAATTTTTTTATTGTAAAGGCAAAGATCGTTAAAAATTGTTTAAAATTTATATAAATACAATTTGATACTTTGAAAGCAAGGACGAGAATTATATTAAACGTTGTAAAACAGACAAAATTTTCTGACATAGTGTGATAATAATTCTGTATACATTTTTATTCAAAAGGGAGTGAATAGTATTTAAAAAGAGAGGAACTTATATGTTTTGTAATTTAGAAGAAATTTTTGATTGGTTAAGTAAAGAAAATCAACAGATGATTAAAAACTTTATTAAAAAACAAGATTTTTATGGGAATTATTTAAACAAGTACGATGTTGAGGAAATTTATAATACTGCCATACAAAATGTTTCTTTTGTTATTTCTAAAACCATAGTTTACCTCATTTACAACAAAAAAATCAATTAGTTTCCTAATTGATATCTATTTAAAGTCTGATAAATTATAAAATTTCGACTTTTTTACTTAATGGCACGCTCTTTATAAACGTTTACGAAAAAATAGGGATAAAACCTGATTACAAATATATTGTATCACAATATACCCGAAAGATCAACTGTTTTATTAGTTTGTCATCTTAGCAAAGTGATTACCATCCGTATCTTTAATTT
>JAAYPA010000131.1 GCA_012520055.1 Mollicutes bacterium | reverse complement strand
GTCATAGTTAACATTAAAAACGTCATAGTTAACATTAAAAACGTCATAGTTAACATTAAAAACGTCATAGTTAGATAAAGAGCAGCTAATAAAATCAATAGTTTGCGATGACTGAAAAGTATTTAAAAGTATTTAAAAATAACAACAACATAAAAATAAAAAAAAGTTGTCGTTTTTTTGTAAAAAATTATAAAAAAATAATTTAATAAAAACTACTTTTACTAATTTCTAAATTTTGATAAGTAACAACTGCTGTTTGTTTTCCTTCTTTTCCATTTTTTATCCTCCTGAAAATTAAAATTAGCTCATATAAGCCATTTTAAGAAAAAAATATTGAAAATGATGTAATCATACCCTCGACCTCATACAAGCCTAAATTACCCCAGATTTGCCTCTTAAACATCAATATAAAATCTTTTTCTCTAACTTAAACTATTATACCGTTTATAGTTTTTAAATGTATATATATTTTTAGGACGTTTTAAAAATAATTCACTCTACTTTTTAGTACTATACAAAGCTATATTTTTCAATAAATAAAAAATAGTATGAAAAACTATAGTTTTTAGAACTAAAAAAACAGTAAATGAAAAAATGTAAAAAAACTATTGACAAAAACTTTTTTATGAGTTATATTTATAACATAGAAAAAAAACAGTAAACAAAAAAATGTTTAAGAGGTGGAGAAAATGAAAAAATATACTTTAAAAGAATTAACAAAAGATATATTTCTTAGTCCTTTAGTTAAAACAAGCGAACAAGGAAATATAAATATTTTAAAAACATCATCCATTGAAAATGGAAAAATAGTAGAAGATAAATTTGAACTTGGAAGCATAGAAAAAAATATAGAAAAATATTTTTTAAAAAAAGGATATATAATTTTCCAAGCAAAAGGAAATAAATTTGAAGCAGTACTTATTGATAAAGATTATGAAAATTTAATATCAATACAATCATATTTTAATCTATCGGTAAATGAAAAGTTAGTTGTTCCGGAGTATCTATGTTGGTATCTAAATAATAGAATTTCAAAGCAGTATTTTGATATAAATTCAAGTGGAGCTACTGTAAAAGCAATAACTAAAAAGGTTTTAGAAACTATTGAAATTATATTACCTTCTTTAGAAAAGCAAAAAGAAATATCTAAATTAGTATCTAATTTTTATATAGAAAAGGGAAAAACATTAGAGTATTTAGAGAAAAAAGAACTTTTGATTAATGAAAAAATAATAGAATCAATAAGAGAGGATGCTTAAAAATGGAAAGAGTATTATTAAGAATAGAAGATATGGCAAAAGGAATATTATCTCCAAACAAAATTTTAGAATTACTATATATTTTAACAACATACAAGATTATGGTTGATTTTAAAAAAGAAGAGGAATATTTAAGAGAGCCACATATTATAACTAATTATATACAAAATATAGATATAAAAAAATTAGAAAAAAATCCTTATTTTTCCGAGCTTATATACCAATTAGAACCATTAGAAATTTATAATTTAGTATCTAAATTAGATATAGATAATCAAGAAGATTTTATAAAAGAGATAATATACTATTTAGATGATTTAGACTTTTCAAAGGATATAGCAAGGGGGAATTACAAGGCTGTAACTGAAAAATTTTATGCTATTCAAAACTGGATTTTTAATAAATATTCAAGGTTTAATGAAATGGCAAGTACACCTGATATTATAAATGCTTTATTAAAAAATATTCTAAATGTAAAAGAAACTGAAACTTTACTTGATCCTTGTATTGGGACAGGAAAACTTGCTTTAGAAGTAGGAGAAAATGCAAAGCAAATTATAGGACAAGAAATAAATAGTTTGTCCTATGAAATAATTAAAATAAATATGCTTATAGCAAATAAAGACAATACAAAAATATTTATGGGAGACTCTCTATTAGAAAATAAATTTAAAGAAGCTGATGTTATTATAAGTAATAATCCTTTTGGGTTGAGGTTAAATAGATATGATAATATTCCTTTAGAGTATTTAAAATGGGGCGAACCTTCTAAAAGTGGAATGGATTTACACTTCTTATCTTTAATTTTATATTATATGAAAGATAGAGGAGCAATAATAAGCCCGGAAGGAATACTTTTTAAAAGTGGAAAAGATGGAGAAGTGAGAAAGAACATAATTGAGGAAAATCTAATTGAAGCAGTTATATCTTTACCTACTGGAATATTTGATTATACAGGAATAGCAACAAGTATATTAATACTAAATAAAAATAAAAAAGATAATAAAATATTAATGATTGATACAAAAGAAATGTTTGAAAAAATTAGAGGTGGAGTAACTATTTCAGATGAAAAAATTAAAGAAATTATTGATATATTTCATTCTAAAAAAGAAGTTAAAAACATAAGTAAATTAATGCCTTTAGAAGTATTATCAGAAAATGAATATATACTTACAGTTAGTAGATATATTATACCTGAAATGGAAGAAGAAAAGATTGATTTAAAAGAACTATCAAAAGAAGTAAATGTAATTGATTATGAAATAGAAAACTTAAAAAAAGAGATAAATAAGTTAATAGAAAAAATATAAAAATTGTCATTACAGGAAAATAAAATATTCAAGGGGGAATTTTAATGAGTAACAAAAAACAAAGTAGTAAAGAAATGGGAAGTTTAGCAGCTCAAGTGCTTCAAGATGAAAACTCTTCAAAAATAGCAAAAGAATTAGCAGGAAGTGTATTATCACAAACAGGAACAGATAAACAACCAAGTAAAGAAATGGAAACAAAAGCTTCAGAAATATTAAAAAGTACTAAATATAGTGATTTAACAAAAAGTTTAGCAGCTTCAATATTAGCTCAATCAGATAGTAGTAATAATTAGTTAATTTCCTGTAATGACATTATAAAAATTGATAATAAAACATAAGGAGAAGTGATATAAAATGCAAAATTTTAATGAAAAGATAAATCTAATATGGCAGATAGCAGAAACTTTAAGAGGAATATACAAACCTGAAAAATACGGAGATATTATTTTACCACTATGTGTAATCAGAAGATTTGATTGTATATTAGAGACTAAAAAAGAAGAAGTCCTTGAAATATATGAGGAATACAAAGATTTACCAGAAGATTCTATTGAAGACGTAATGTTAGCAGAAATGGAAGAAAGACTGGGAATAAAACAAAAATTTTATAATATATCGCCTTTTACAATAGAAAAACTATTAAATGATAGCGAAAATATAAAGTCAAACCTTGAAGAGTATCTAAACGGATTTTCAAATAATGTAAGAGATATTATCCAACATTTTGACTTTAAAAAAGAGATAGAAAAACTAAGTAAAAATAATGCTTTATATAATACTATAAAAGAATTTTCAAAGGTAGATTTTCATCCTGATGTAGTATCTAATCAAGAAATGGGATATATTTTTGAGGATTTAATCAGAAGATTTAATGAAAATGGAGAAGCAGGAGACCACTATACACCAAGAGAAGTAATCGAACTTTGTATGAATATGCTTTTTTATGGAAAAGAAGATGTTATAAATCAAAAAGGTAAAATATTATCAGTAGCAGATTTTTGTGCTGGTACAGGTGGTATGCTTTCAGTAGCAGAAAAACATATTAGAAGAAAAAATGAAACAGCAGATATTCAATTATTCGGACAAGAAATAAATGACCAATCTTATGCAATATGTAAATCAGATATGCTTATTAAAGGGCAAAACCCTGAAAATATTATATTGGGTAATACACTTGATAATGATGGACACAGCGGAAAACAATATAGATACCTAATAAGTAATCCTCCATTTGGAGTACAATGGAAAAAAGAAGAATCAAAAGTAAAAGATGAACACACAAAATTAGGGTTTAATGGAAGGTTTGGAGCAGGAACACCAAGAGTAAGTGATGGTTCTCTTTTATTCCTTCAAAATATGATAAGTAAAATGTATAAAGATGAAGAAGGTTCAAGAATAGCTATCATTTTCAATGGTTCGCCTTTATTTACAGGAGATGCAGGAAGCGGAGAAAGTAACATAAGAAAATGGATAATAGAAAATGATATGCTTGAAGGAATAATTGCAATGCCAACAGACCTTTTTTATAATACAGGAATAGCAACTTATATTTGGGTACTTACAAACAGAAAAGCCCCTGAAAGACAAGGTAAAATTCAACTTGTAAATGCAATTGATTTTTATAAACCTATGAGAAAATCATTAGGAAATAAAAGAAAAGAAATAAGTTCTGAACAAATAGAAGAAATAAGAAAAATTTATGCAGAATATAAAGAGGGAGAGAATTGCAGAATATTTGATAATGAAGAGTTTGGATTTAGAAAAGTTACAGTTGAAAGACCTTTAAAACTAAAATTTCAAGTAACAGATGAAAAAATAGAAGAATTAAAAAATCATACTCAATTTATTAATCTTGCTATATCTAAAAAGAAAAAAGAAGATGAAAAAACAAGAGAAGAAGCAGAAGGAAGAAAACAGCAAGAAGAATTAATAAAAATGCTTGAAAGTTTTGATAAATCAGAAATATTTATGAGTAGAGATAAGTTTTTAAAATCTCTTAAAAAGAAAATAAAAGAATTTAATCTTGATTTTGTAAAAGGAAGCCTTTTAAATGCAATTTGGCAGACAATAGGAGAAAGAGACGAAAAAGCAGAAATATGCAAGGACGGTAAAGGAAATATAGAGCCTGATACTTCTTTAAGAGATACAGAATCAATAGCTTTAAAAGAAGATATACAGGAATACTTTAAAAGAGAAGTATTACCACACGTTCCTGATGCTTATTTAGATGAAAGTACATTTGATAAGATAGGTTATGAAATACCTTTTACAAGGCATTTTTATAAGTATGAGGACTTAAGACCGTTTGAGGAGATAATGGGAGAAATATCTGATTTGGAGAAGGAGATAGGGGAAAATATGGAGCATATTTTCAAGTAATAAGTAACAGGTAACAGGTAATAAGTTTTTTGTTTTTGACTTATTACATATTACTTATTATTTGTTACTTAATTTCGACTGGAAGGAGAAAAGATAATGAGGTATAGATATAGAAATGATGATGAAATGAAAGACAGCGGAGTTGAGTGGTTGGGGAGGATTCCGAAGGAGTGGGGTATAACAAAACTAAAAAATCATTTTGAATTTGAAAAAGGTAAAAATGCTGCATTATATACGAATGATTATATTGGATTAAACGAAGGAGATTATCCAGTTTATAGTGGACAAACTGAAAATAATGGAGTAATGGGAAAAATAAATTCTTATGATTATGATTTAGAAAAATGTATATTTACTACTACGGTTGGAGCAAAAGTAATGACCCCTTTACTACTAAAAGGAAAATTTAATCTTTCACAAAATTGCTTGATTATGAAAGGAAATAATATTTTTGAAGAATATATTTATTATTTACTGTTTCCAATGTTTAGGTATGAAAAGTCTTTAATTCCTTCATATATGCAACCTTCATTAAGAATAGACGATTTGAAAAAGTTTTATATTTCATATCCATATGAAAAAGAACAACAAAAAATAGCCTTATTCCTTGATAAAAAAACAGCCGAATTTGATAGCATTATTGAGAAAAAACAATCTCTTATAACAAAACTTACCGAAGTAAAGAAAAGTCTTATTTCAGAAGTGGTAACGGGGAAAGTTAAGGTGCTACCCCCACCTAGCCTCCCCCTTGCTAAGGGGGAGGAAACAGGAGGGGGTTGGCAAGTAATAAGTAGGACTGATGATGAGATGAAGGATAGTGGTGTTGAGTGGTTGGGGAGGATTCCGAAGGAGTGGGAGGTTAAGAGAGTTAGACATATAATTAAAGAACCACTAAAATATGGAGCGAACGAGTCAGCAGAATTAGATGATGAAACTTTACCAAGATATATTAGAATTACTGATTTTGGAGATAATGGAAAATTGAGAAATGAAACTTTTAGGTCATTGGAATATAAAAAAGCAAAAGAATATTTTTTAGAAAATGGAGATATTTTATTTGCAAGAAGTGGAGCAACTGTAGGTAAAACTTTTCAATTTAAAAATTATAATGGAAAAGCTTGTTTTGCAGGTTATTTAATTAAAGCAAGTCCAAATAAAGAAATTATTATTTCCGATTTTATGTATAGTTTTACAAAAACAAAAAATTATGAAAATTGGAAAAATAGTATTTTTATGCAAGCAACAATTCAAAATATAGGAGCAGATAAATATAAAGAGTTAAAACTTTGTATTCCTAACTCAAATGAACAACAACTAATAGTTGACTTTCTTGATGAAAAAACAGCTAAAATTGATGGTACAATAGAAAAAATAAAATTACAAATAGAAAAGCTAAAAGAGGCAAAGCAGAGCCTTATATCAGAGGCTGTTACTGGTAAGATAGAGGTTCTTTGACCCCTTTCTCTCTTTCTCCTTAAATAAGGGGCAAGGAAAAGCGTGGATATGTTGCAAACCAAAAAAGTCTCCCCTTAATTTAGGGGGAGATTTAGAGGGGGTATATCTTGATTTACAACAACCCAAATACAAAAGAGAAAAGACAAAATTTAAGAAATAACCAAACAGAAGCAGAAAAGAAATTATGGAAATATCTAAGAGGTGAACAGCTTGGAGTAAAATTCCGTCGCCAATACGGAATAGGAAATTATATAGCCGATTTCTACTGTCCAAAATTAAAATTAGTAATAGAACTTGATGGAGGACAACACTATACAAAAGAAGGAATGGAGTATGATAAAATTAGAGAAAATTATATGTCATCTCTTGGAATAAAAACAATAAGATTTTCAAATATTGATGTTATGGGAAATATTGAGGGTGTTTTAGAAATTATAAAGGGGGATATTTGATGGAAGAATTAAAATCAAGAATAATAAGTAAGTTTGAGAATGTAAAAGAAATAACAATTAAAGATATAGACAATAATAGTAATGGAAAGTTATTATTGATTGATAATAATGAAAAACTTTTATTGTCTAAATTGATTAAAAGAGAAGATTGTTCCTATATTTATTATTTTTCTATCATAAAATCAGGAAGTAAATATATAGTATCTAATTCCATTTTATACTATTTGGAAAATGAAAAAGTCACGCTTAATAGTATAAAATCTGTTTTAGAACACTTAGAAAAAAGCTTTACTTTAGATGAATTTATTAGTATAACTTATGATTATTTAAAAAGAGCTTTTTATAGGACAGAACCTGAAATATTTGAAAGTAAATTTATACTTGAAAATACTATAGAAAATGAATTGCAGTGGAGAAATTATAAAGAACTTCCTATCTGCAAAATTTTTGATAAAGAAGATAAGAAAAAGTATATAGAAATTAAGCCCTCCAAAGAATTAAAAGAAGCTTTTAACCTTTGACAATTCCTCCTGATAGGAGTATAATTCCGTTATATCCTTTATGAATATGGCTTTAATATTTAATAGAAAATAATATTACTTGTTACCTATTACTTATTACTTGCTTTAAAGAACGGAGTTTGATATTGAATGAAAAAATTATATGTATATATAGATGAAACGTACAACCTGCAGAATAAAAATCAATTTTATGCTTTTGGGGGATTTGTAACTTCTGATAATGACCTGGTAAAACTGTAATATAAGCGTTTACTCTACAAATTAAAACTATTATCAAAGAAAGTTAATAAAGAAATAAAAAGTACGGATAAAGATTCTGAAAGAATCAGAAATAGACTTTTTAAAAGTTCTAAATTACTTAAAAACATTGACCTTGTAGGAATATCACAGAAAAAAGAAACAATGAACTACAATTATTTCAAAAATGATATATTCAGCCAGGAAGTTATACTTTATCAGGAGCTTTTTTCAGAACTGGTTTTAAATATAATTGAAGCATATAATGATGATAAAATAGAACTGCATTTAATTATTGAAGCTGATAAAAATAATAAAATAGAAAGAAATTTCTATCTGAATTTAAGAAATAAATTAATGAAAAATTTTAACTTGAAGGTCTTTGATATAGAAGTGGCTACTTCAAATATATCTTTTGGTTTACAGCTTGCAGACCAAATAGCAGGAATTTATCGTGAATATATAAAGGAAAAAAATTATCAAGAATTTTTAGATAAGTTTAAGATTCTAATTGATGAACCTTTATCAAAAAACTAAAAAAACACTTAAAATTAAGTGTTTTTTTGAAGAAACCCATATCTCTTTCACCCAACAGGTCATGGGATACGTATCCCGCGTATCCTCGCCATTGGCGGATATAAGGAATTTACTCCTCAATAAGATTATACATCATTAATTAGTAATTGTCAATATTTATAGCATAATATACGTGCTTTAAGCCTCGCTTTAGATAAAGAGAGGCTGCCAAAGGCGGAGAGTTGTGCCTAACTAATAGGAGGCGAATAAAAATGTCATTACCTAAAGAACAAAACCTTGAAGAATTAATCGAAGATTCTCTTATTCAAAATGGATATATACAGGGCGTACCCCAAGAGTTTGACAGAACTTGTGCAATAGATAAAGGAATGTTTTTAAAATTTCTTGAAAAAACTCAAAAAGAAAAACTTGATGCTTTTAAAAAATCAAATGGTTCAGGTTGGGAAAAAACTTTATTTGATAGAATTAATACAGAGATAGAAAGTAGAGGTATGATAGATGTATTAAGACACGGTGTAGAACATTACTCCCTTACTTCCTCCCTTGATATAGCATATTTCAAACCAAATTCCACTCTTAATAAATCTGCTTGGGATAGATACGATCAAAATATAATCGCAGTTACAAGACAACTTAAATACAGCTTAAAAAATGAAAATTCCATTGATATGGTTATTCTTTTAAATGGTTTTCCGCTAATAGCAATAGAACTTAAAAATGAATTTACAGGGCAAAATGTATGGAACGCAGTAAAACAATTTAGAGAAGATAGAGACCATAAGGAACTGTTATTTACTTTTAATAAAAGAGTACTTGTTTGTTTTGCAGTAGATACAAACGAAATTATGATGACTACTGAATTAAAGGGAAAAAGTACATTTTTTCTCCCTTTTAATAAAGGGAATGAGGGAGGAAAAGGCAACCCTTTTGTTCCGGGAAAAATGAAAACTCATTATTTATGGGAAGAGATACTTTTAAAAGATAGTCTGCTTGATATTTTTAAGAGATTTTATTTTATACAAACAGAAGAAAAGAAAGATAAAAATGGAAAAGTAAAGAAAAAACAAAAAGCAATTTTTCCAAGATTTCATCAATTAGATGTAGTTAGAAAAATAGAAAAAGATGTATTGGCTACAGGTACAGGGCAAAAGTATCTTATACAACATAGTGCAGGAAGTGGAAAGACAAATTCTATCTCCTGGCTTTCTCATAGACTGGCAAATTTACATAATGAAAATGACGAAAATATTTTTGATAGTGTAATAGTAATAACTGATAGAAGAGTACTTGATAAACAACTCCAAGACGCTATCTATCAATTGGAACATAAAAAAGGTGTAGTAGAAAAAATAGATGAAAATAAAAGGTCATCACACCTTGCAGAAGCTATAAAAACAAAGGCAAAAATAATAATTACCACAATACAAAAGTTTCCATTTGCACTTCAAAAAATAGATGAATTGGCAAAAGGAAGATATGCTGTTATTATAGACGAGGCTCACTCAAGTACAGCAGGAGAAAATATGTCAGCTCTAAAAGAGACTCTTGCAGGAAAGACACTTGATGAAGCGATAGCCTTGGAAAAAGATACAGAAACAACAGATGATAAAATAAACTCAATACTTGAAAAGAGAACAGATACAGAAAAAATAAGCTTTTTTGCATTTACAGCTACTCCAAAAAATAAAACACTTCAAATTTTTGGAAGAATTGGAGAAGATGATCTACCACACGAATTTCACCTTTATTCAATGAGACAAGCAATTGAAGAAGGTTTTATTTTAGATGTACTTAAAAATTATGCAACCTATGAAGTTTATTATAAAGTTGGGAAAAAAATAGAAGATAATCCTGAATTTGATAAGGGAAAAGGAAAGAAAGCGGTTACAAGATTTGTTTCTTTAAATGATTATAATATAAGGCAAAAATTAGAAGTAATGGTGGAAGATTTTGTAGGGAATCGTTCTATGTGGCTTCATGGAAAATCTAAAGGAATGATAGTAACAGCAAGTAGACTTCACGCAGTTAGATATAAACTTGCCTTTGATGAATATATAAAAGAAAAAGGCTATAATATAAAATCACTTATTGCTTTTTCAGGAACAGTAAAAGATGAAGATACAGAGTACACAGAAGAAGGAATGAACGGTATTAAACAAGGAGAATTACCTGAGCTTTTTGATAAAGAAGATGATTATAAAATATTAATAGTTGCAGATAAATACCAAACAGGATTTGACCAACCAAAATTATGTGCTATGTATGTAGATAAAAAACTTGATGGTGTAAAAGCAGTACAAACTTTATCAAGATTAAATAGGACTTCTCCTGGAAAAGACAGCACTTTTATTTTAGATTTTTTTAATAAAACAACTGAAATAGTAGATTCTTTTGCTCCATATTTTGAAAGTACAAATATAGAAGAAACAACTGACCCAAATTTAGTTTTTGACACTTTTTACCAACTTGAACAAATACACGTTTATGTAGAAGATGAAAAAGAAAAGTTTGTAAAATTATATCTAAAAGAGAAAAAAACAAATAAAGACCAAGAAATAATGAATAACATTATTGATAAAGGTATAGA
Source organism: Mollicutes bacterium (assembly GCA_012520055.1). GTDB lineage: Bacteria > Bacillota_I > Bacilli_A > RF39 > UBA660 > DUUS01. The sequence continues at coordinate 1,287 of JAAYPA010000131.1, read as the reverse complement.
AAGATTTAAAGTCCTTGATGAAGAACAGCAAGAAGAATTTAAGGTGTTAGCAATTAAATATATAAGGATTTATAACTTTTTAATACAAATTTATCCTTTGAAAAATGTAAATCTTTATAAGCTCCAAATTTATTTAACAGGACTTGTTAAAAAACTTCCAAAAGATCATAGAGCAGGAAAAGTAAATCTTGATAATTTACTTTCACTTGATTATTATAGATTACAACAAATAGCAGGAGAAGGAAAAGACGGAGAAAATATATCTTTAAATCCCAATAGTGATAATGTTGATTTAAGAGGATTTACAGGAGCAGGAGCATCAAGAACAAGAGAAGAAGACTTGGAATCACTTGATAATATAATTGATCGAATCAATAAAATATTTGGAATGAATCTAACAGAAGGAGATAGGCTTGTATTTGAACAAATGGCAGAAGATTTTAAAGATATGGCAAACCTAAAAGACAGAGCAAAAGCAAATACTTATGATGAATTTAGAGAAAGTTTTGCTAAAAAAGAATTTTTAAGAGGTGTAATAAAAAGAAAAGCAAGTAATCAAAATATATTTAACAAAGTATTAAATGATCCTTCATTCAAAAATTTTATAATAGAAGAAATAGCAAGAGAACTTTATAATGGTTTTACTGCAGAAAAATAAAAAGCTTGGTCTAATCGACCAAGCTTTTTTTGTCCACTTCCTCCCCCTCTTGAAAACAAAACCCCAGCCCCTTATCTCCTACCTAAATCCCTGCAAATATCAATCTCCCAAAATAAAAAACAAGGAATATATACTGCAAGGACATCGGGTTTTATTCTTTCTATGTCTCGTTTTTAAAAGGCTAATTCACCCTTGCCGCTCTTCCCCCCTCCCCAAACCCCACCCCCCTTCCGGCTACACCCATTGCGGTAGCTGATTATCTTGGGGAGGGGGACCGCTCATGTAGGGTTCATCTGCGTAGCTACTCGCCTCGTTCGTTCCTCTCTCGGTACGCCGAAGTATGTACCCCCACCCGCTTTGCCGCCCTCCCCGTCAGGGGAAGGCTAAAGTGCAGGATATCCAGGCTGTACTGCCTCTGTTCGGTGTCCGCTCCTGTGTTATCGTCGCTACCTCCTCACATAGTCAGCCCAGCCTTTCTGGTTTAAATAGAACCCCACCCCAACCCTCCCCAGTCTCCTTCCGCTACGCTCCAGCTGGGGAGGGAGCTAAAACCTTGAGGACTTTTCGGTCGCCCTCAAACACCCTCGACAAGCGTTGGACGCTTGACCCCGTTAAGTGGAAATAAAAAG
>JAAYPA010000044.1 GCA_012520055.1 Mollicutes bacterium | reverse complement strand
ATTTTAGATACTGCTGACAGTAGTGAAAAATTTGATAAAAAAGATATTGAAAACGGCAAAGGAATGGCAATTTTATCATATATTCTCCCATTTATTCCTTATTTTCTAGAAAAAGAAAATAAATATGTCAGATATCATGCCAGACAAGGTATGGATTTACTGTTAATAAGTATTATCTATTCGATACTTAATAGTGTACTAATTTCATTAATCAAAGTTAATGGTGCATGTTCATTTTTTGGATATAATTTAGGACACTATTGTAAAGTAACACCTTGGTGGGTTACTTTATCATTAACTATTATTGGTATAGGAATATCTATAATTGCCTTAATTGGAATACTTAATGCCATTAAGGGAAAAGCTAAAGAATTACCGATAGTAAATAAATTTAAAATATTTAAATAGAAAAAAGAATCAAAAGATTCTTTTTTTCTTATAAACTATCTTCATAATAGGTTTTTAAAACATATAAAGCATTATCAATTGCTTTTTTATTACTTTCATCTAAAGTAATATATATTTCACTTTGAATTATATTATCAATTTCTTTTAAAAATTCTTCTTTTGTTTTTTTAGTAAAACTGCCTACATTGTTATTATAAAGAGCATCATACCCAGTGCCTTTTTTGAAAGGAGAAATTTCAGTTTTAAATATTTCTTTGATTAAGTTATTAACTTGAGCTAAATACAATCTTAAGGTGTTTAAAAACTCTTTTTTAAATTTATTTTTTTCTTCTTCGGATTGACATCCGGTTAATTTTTCTTCATAAGTTTTAATATCATTTTCTAATTCTGTTAAAGGTTTTGATAACATACTATCACCAATTAAAATTATATCACATATAATATAATAATGACGATTAATATAATATATGATATAATTATAGAGATCTTGAGGTGTAACCTGTGAAATATGGTGTAGTATCCTTTGATACAATAGCAAAGGAAATAATTGATACTAAAGAATATAAAAAATTAAGTAAAGAAACTCATCACGGTCTTACTAGATATGACCATTCTTTAAGAGTGGCCAGAAAAACATATCATATTGCTAGAAGTCTGAATATTGATTATGTTTCAGCTACAAGGGCTGCTTTATTACATGATTTCTTTACTAATGAGGAATTAAAAAATATAAAAGGATTAAAAAAAGGTAAGATTCATCCTAAAATAGCTCTAAATAATGCCAAAAATAGTTTTAACTTAAATAAAAAAGAAGAAGATGCCATTATTAATCATATGTTTCCTTTAACTATTTTACCTCCTTTATCAGTGGAAGGTGTAGTTGTATCAGTAGCGGATAAAGCAGTTGCCATATATGAATGTAGTCGTTTTAAATTAAGTATGACAATCGGTATATGGATCTTGTTTATTTTAAATTTTTTAAATTTCAGTAATAACTAATGTATATAATATGTCAACGAATTTTTAAAAGAGAAAAATAAAAAAATTTTTCTTTTTTTATTTTGCCTAGTATTTATAAGGCATAATGTTTTTTTAAAAGAAAAAATTCTTTTTTTAAAAAAATAAAAATAAAAAAATAGAAAAAAATAGTAAAAAAAACATTGACTTAAACTTTTGAGTTTGATATGCTGAACTTGAACATATAGAAAGTATGTTTGGGTAGGTAATGTTATATGAAAAAGGACATTTTTGAAGAACTCATCGTTGTCAAAAGAAGCGGACAACGAGTTAGTTTTAACAACTATAAAATTGCTGTTGCCATAAAACAGGCCTTTGATCATGTCTATGGCACCTACAATGAAAAAGAAGTAAATAAAGTATATGAAGATGTACTTAAATATATTGAAACTAATTATGTAAATCGTAAAACTATTAATGTTGAAGATATTCAGGATATTATCGAAAATAAACTAAAAGAAGAAAAGCATTATAAAGTATATAAAGCTTTCAGTGAATATCGTCAAAAAAGAGCTGCTTCTCGTCAAGTATTTAAAGTTAAGCAACAAAGTAAATTTATTAAAGCCATGGAAAAAATAGCTGAAGATAATGCTTTGCGGAGCGAAAATAACTATAAACCAAAAGATCTTTTAAATCATTATGGTAAGAATATTGTTAAAGGGTTTTCTAAGTCATATTTAATTGATAATAAATATTTAAGAGCTCATGATGAAGGAAATATTTATCTCCATGATATGGAATTATTTCCTTTAGGAGTATTATCTAGTGTTCATTTAAATTTAAAAAATATTTTAGAAACAGATAATTCATTAAATAATCTTTTATGGTATTTATTAAAAGTTAAAGATGAAATTAACGGAGAAATAAATATACCGGCTTTAGATTTTCTTTTAGAAAACTGGGTTGTTAATAACTATCGAAACTATTTTCATGAGTATATTATTAAATATTTGAAAATAACCGGCTTTTACGAATATGTGAATATCAAAAAGATTTTGGATCAAATCAATAAAGAAAAGATTTTGGAATTTGATTTAGCAAAATATCAGAACTATATTTTTTCAAAACAAGTCGAAGATATTTTTAAAAAATGTTCTGAAGATGCGATAGCTAAAACTAAAGAAGATTTATTATTAAATCTAACTAATGTTTTTCAATCTTTGGATGAAGAACAAAGTTATAGCATTAGTTTTGGCACAAATTTTTCTATACTTGGTGAATTTATTAATTCAATAATTTTGGAAAGTTTAAAAAAATTAATACCTTTAAAAAATTTAAAAATAATCTTTAAAATTAAAAAAAATCAAACAAAATATCTTTCTTCAATCAGTGAAATAATCAAAAACGGAGAAATACTTATAACTTTTATTGATAATTCATTTAATAAAGATAATTTGGAAGTTGAATATTTTGCTGATGGAACAAGATTATTTGAAAATATTAATACCAATAATCGTGAATCGGTTGGCCGGATGATTGTAGCTCGTACTTCTTTAAATCTTACACGTTTAGGATTAAAATATCGAAATAGTAATATTAAAGAATTTTATGGGGAACTTACAGAAAATTTAGAGCTTGTTAAAAATAACTTATTACTTTCTTTTGAAACAATCGGTAATAAAACTAAAGTCAATTATCAGATATTGTTTAACAATAACATTTTGGATGATGAAAAATTAGAAGAAGGTAATAAAATTCGTAAAGTTATTAAAAATGGAGTTTTACTGATTGGTATTGTAGGTTTGAAAGAATGTGTTTTATCTTTCACGGATGATATTAATAAACAATTTAAATTAGTTACGGAAATATTAGAATTTATAAATAAAAAATGTCGTGAATTTGAAAACGATACTAAGTTAAATTTTCAAATATATGAGCCCGTAGAAACCATGGTAAGAAAAGAATTTATGGCTTTAGATAAGGCTATATATGGGATAAATAAAAATATTACCGAAGATAGTAAATATGATCTTATTTCTAATCTTTCTATTATTAAAGAAGATTATAAGAAACAATCTATTTTACAAAAATTATTTATCGGAGGTAATTTACTTGAAATAAATATACCAGCTAACAGTAGTGAAAAACGGATTGTAAATTTACTTGAAAATTTAATAGACAGTGATATTGGATCAATTAAAATTAAAGTAGGAAAGAAGGATTAAAATGAATATATGTGGATTGGAAAAATTAACAGTCACAGATTATCCAGGATATGTATCATGCATTGTCTTTACCCAAGGATGTAATTTTAATTGTCCTTTTTGTCATAATTCTTCTTTAATACCTTTTGCTAAAGGTAGCATAACTGAAGATGAAGTTTTTGCTTATTTAGAAAAGCGTAAAAAAGTTTTAGATGGGGTAGTAATAACTGGTGGTGAACCATTATTACAACTGAATATTAAAGATTTTATTAAGAAAATAAAAAATTTAGGTCTAAAAGTTAAGTTAGATACTAATGGTACTAATTATAAAATGTTAAAAGAATTAATCGATGAAGGTCTAGTTGATTATATAGCTATGGATATTAAAAATGATATGTCTAACTATGAATCTATATCTGGATACAAAAAATTTAATTTTGATAGTATTAAGGATACTATTAAATTAATTGAATCTTCTAAGGTTGATTATGAATTTAGAACTACTTTGGTTAAGGAATATCATAATTATCAAAATGTTGAAAATATTTGTGAATTCTTAAATCAAAAAAGTAAATATTATTTACAAAATTTTGAAAATAATGAAGCTGTATTAACCGGTGGGCTACATGGCTTTGCTGAAAGCGAATTAAAAAATATGGCTGAGAAATTAAAGGAAAAACACTCTAATATCATCGTTAGAGGTTTATAAAAACAAACAGAAAGAGGAGTAGAAAAAATGTACAAAGTAAGAAAAAGAGATGGAAAAATTGTAAATTTTGATATTAAAAAAATATCAGATGCTATTACTAAAGCTTTTGAAGCAGAAGAAACCAGTTTTGATCAAGATGTCATAGATTTCTTAGCCTTAAAAGTTACCGCAGATTTTGCGGATAAAGTAAAAAATAATATTATTGATGTAGAAGATATCCAAGATAGTGTTGAATCAGTATTATCTAAATCCGGATATACTGAAGTAGCTAAAGCTTATATTTTATATCGTAAATTACATGAAAAACAAAGAGCTTTAAAATCAACGGTGCTTGATTATGCCGATGTAATTAACAGTTATATTAATGTAACTGATTGGCGAGTTAAAGAAAATTCTACTGTTACTTATTCAGTAGGCGGTTTAATATTAGGAAACTCAGGAGCAATTACCGCTAACTATTGGTTAAGTGAAGTTTATGATAAAGAAATTGCTGATGCACATCGTAATTGTGATATTCATCTACATGATTTATCAATGCTTACTGGTTATTGTGCTGGATGGAGTTTAAAACAACTAATTCAAGATGGATTAGGTGGCGTTCCAGGAAAAGTAACTTCTTCACCATCTAGACATTTAAGCACATTATGTAATCAAATGGTTAACTTTTTAGGTATTATGCAAAATGAATGGGCCGGAGCTCAAGCATTCTCATCATTTGATACTTATTTAGCACCATTTGTTAAAATTGATAATTTAAGTTATAAAGAAGTAAAACAATGTTTACAAAGTTTTATTTATGGTGTAAATACTCCAAGTAGATGGGGAACTCAAGCTCCATTTACTAATATAACTTTAGATTGGACCGTTCCCAATGATTTAGCTGAATTAAATGCAATCGTTGGTGGTAAAGAAAGAGATTTTAAATATAAAGATTGTCAAAAAGAAATGGATATGATTAATAAAGCATTCATCGAAATTATGATTGAAGGTGATGCTAATGGACGTGGTTTCCAATATCCGATTCCAACTTACTCAATTACTAAAGATTTTGATTGGTCAGAAACTGAAAATAATAAATTATTATTTGAAATGACTGCTAAATATGGAACACCTTATTTCTCAAATTATATTAACAGTGATATGGAACCATCTGATGTCCGTAGTATGTGTTGTCGTTTAAGACTTGATTTAAGAGAACTTAGAAAAAAATCTGGTGGTTACTTTGGTTCTGGAGAATCAACCGGATCAATTGGCGTAGTAACTATAAATATGCCAAGAATAGCATATTTATCTAAAGATGAAAAGGACTTCTATAATAGATTAGAAAGATTAATGAGCGTTTCAGCAAGATCTCTAAAAATTAAAAGAAATGTTATTACTAAACTATTAAATGAAGGATTATATCCTTATACTAAAAGATATTTAGGTACTTTTGATAATCACTTTTCAACCATTGGTATAATTGGTATGAATGAAGCATGTTTAAATGCCAGATGGATTGAAAAAGATTTAACTGATGAAAAAGCTCAAAAATTTACTAAAGATGTTTTAAATTATATGCGTGAAAAATTATCTGACTACCAAGAAGAATACGGTGATTTATATAATTTGGAAGCAACTCCTGCCGAATCAACAACTTATCGTTTTGCTAAAAAGGATAAAGAGTTATTCCCAGATATTATTACTGCTGCTCCGGAAGATGAAACTCCTTTTTACACAAATAGTTCACATTTACCGGTCGGATATACAAATGATATTTTCACTGCTCTTGATGTTCAAGATCAGTTACAAACTTTATATACATCAGGAACTGTCTTTCATTCTTTCTTAGGTGAAAGATTACCGGATTGGAAAGCTGCCGCAAGTCTTGTTAGAAAGATTGCTGAAAATTATAGCCTTCCATACTATACTATCAGTCCGACTTATTCTGTTTGTCGTAATCATGGCTATATTGTTGGAGAAGTAAAAACTTGTCCAAAATGTGGAGAAGAAACTGAAGTTTATAGTCGTATTACCGGATACTATCGTCCTGTTAAAAACTGGAATGATGGTAAAACACAAGAATATAAACAAAGAAAGATTTATAATGTCGATGAACAAAAATGTGACATGGAAGATAAAATCTATTTATTTGGAACTAAGACTTGTCCAAATTGTAAAACAGCTAAAGAATTACTAAAAAAGGCTAACATAGATTATGAATATGTTGATGCCGAAAAAGAAATTGATATGGCTAAAGAATTGAAAATTACCCAAGCACCAACTTTAGTAGTTATTAAAAATAAAGAAATTAGTTATTATAAAAATGTTTCTAATATTAAAAAGTTTATTGAAACAATCAAAAAAGCTTGAGGTTAAAATATGTATGACGTTATAATTGTCGGTGGTGGACCTGCAGGTATGACTGCAGGTATTTACCTGGCTCGAGCTGGTTTAAAAACATTGATTTTAGAAAAAGAAACAATCGGTGGTCAAATTGCTTTGGCTGCCAAAGTAGAAAATTATCCCGGTTATTTAAGTATTAGTGGAGCTGAGCTTTCTAGTAATATGTATGATCAAGTTGTGAATGCCGGAGCCGATTTCGAATTTGAAAAGGTTATTAATATTGAAAATAGTGAAATAAAAAAAGTTATCACCGAAGAAAATAAATATGAAGCCAAGGCTGTGATTATTGCTACCGGATCTAAATATCGTAAATTAGGTTTAGATACCGAGACAAAATTTATTGGTAATGGAGTCCATTTTTGTACTTCATGTGATGGGTCATTTTATAGAAATAAAACTGTAGCAATCATAGGTGGGGCTAATTCAGCTTTATGTAATGCTATATATTTAGCTGATATCGTCAGTAAATTATACTTGATCTATCGAGGAAATGAATTAAAAGGTGAAAAAGTAATTGCTGACAGTTTGATAGCTAAACCAAATGTTGAAATTTTATTTAATACCGTTGTTGAAAAAATTAATGGTGATGATTCTGTAGAAAGTATAGATATAAAAAAAGACGGAAAAAAGGAAAACTTAGCTGTCAATGGTATTTTTGTATCAATCGGTATGGATGCTCAAACAGAATTAGTTGATAGTTTATTAAAGAAAAATGAGTATAACTATATTGTAAGTGATGATTGTAAAACTAACCTTGAAGGAATATTTGTTGCCGGAGATTGCCGAGCTAAAGATTTAAGACAAATTACAACTGCGGTTAGTGATGGAGCAATAGCTGCTTCTTTGGTTATAAAATATATAAATAATAAAAAAAATAATTGACATCTATAAATAACTTTGATATATTATTTTTACCGAAAGAAATTATCTTATTTCTTTCGGTACTGAGCCAAGCATGATGCGTTATGTTTGGCTCATTTTTTTTGATATTAGTTTAGGGGGAAATAAGTATGGGGAAACGAAAAGAAATACTTAAAAGATATGAAGAATTTTGTGATCGAGGTGCGTCAGTAGTAATGCCTGAATATATTGGTCATTGGGAGCACCTGATGTATACTACATTTCAAGATAAACAAAATAACAAACATGTTGAATATAATGGGGTAATTATTGAAGGAGCATTAGACATTATGGAAATATTATCTAATGACCTGCATCCTATAAATGAAATATTTAAACAAGATGATAATGGAATTAATAAATGGAAAGTAGCAGACCAAGAATTAGATCAGTTGCAAACTCTATGTGGCCTTGCATTAATAGGTGCTTTCCATTACAGAGGACCAGAATTTTGTTCATATCGTGATGACTGCCGTAAAGGATATTCTGCGCCGACAAATATTATGACAAAAAAGCTTGACATAAAAGAATAACTTTGATATATTATTTGTACCGAAAGAAATTATCTTATTTCTTTCGGTACTGAGACAAACATGATTCGTTGTGTTTGTCTCATTTTTTATGTATAATATTTAATAGGTGATCAAAATGTTTGAATACATGGGAGATAAAATAAGTAATGCCATTAAAAATATTAAAGGCATGGGTCGTATTACGGAAAATAATATCAGTGAAGCAATTAAAGAAATTAGAATTGCCTTACTTGAAGCTGATGTTAATTATGAAGTTGTAAAAGAATTTACGAAAAATGTTAAAGATAAAGCTTTAGGTATGGACGTTGCTAAAACATTAAAACCTGAAGAACTATTTATTAAATTGGTTAAAGATGAATTAGTAAAATTACTGGGAGAAGATTATGTCCCTTTAGAGGTGGATAAAAAACCAACCATCATTATGCTTGTTGGTTTGCAAGGCTCAGGTAAAACAACTACTTGTGGAAAATTAGCTAATTTAGTACGTAAAAAGAATCATAAAAAACCTTTACTAGTTGCCTGTGATATATATCGTCCGGCTGCCATAAATCAATTACAAGAAATCGGTAGTTCTTTAAATATTCCGGTTTTTACTAAAGGAAAGAATAACCCTCGTGAGATTGTTAAAGAATCCTTAGAATATGCCAAAGAAAATAACTTGGATTATATTATTATCGATACCGCCGGAAGATTGCATATAGATGAAGAATTGATGACTGAACTTGCTGACTTAAAAGAAATAACTAATCCTCACGAAATAATTTTGGTTATTGATGCTATGATGGGACAAGACGCTATTAATGTTATCAAAGGTTTTAATGAACAATTAGCCTTAACCGGAGCTATTTTAACTAAAATGGACGGTAATACCAAAGGTGGTGTTGCTTTATCGGTTAGACATTTAACTAATATTCCGATTAAATTTGTTGGTGATTCAGAAAAATTGGATGGCTTGTCAGAATTTTATCCGGAGAGAATGGCGGAGAGAATCCTTGATATGGGAGATATTCTTTCAATTGCTGAAAAGGCTGCATCGGTTATTGACGAAAATGAAGCAGAAGATATTGCTAAAAAAATGCAAAGAGGAAAATTTGATTTAGAAGATTTTTTAAGAACTATGAAACAAATCAAAAAATTAGGACCGCTCGAAAATCTTTTAAAATTACTTCCTGGAGCACGTAATGTTGGTTTAAATAATGTCAAAATAGATGAAAAAGAAATGGCTCATGTTGAAGCAATAGTCTTATCTATGACTCCTGAAGAAAGAAAACATCCAGAAATAATTAAAGCTACCAGAAAACAAAGAATAGCAAAGGGTAGTGGAAGAACTGTTCAAGAAGTTAATCGCCTGCTTAATCAATTTGACAACATGAAAGATATGATGAAAAAAATGACTAACGGACAAATGAATTTACCATTTTAAAAACATATATCTTAAAGATATATGTTTTTTGGTTGACAATCATAAAATGATATACCTATAATAAAATACATCTGATATGATAGTTTGGTGATAAATATGAGAGGAAAAAAATTCGAATTTACTAACGAACAGATTAATTACATTTTAAAAAACTGGAATCAAGAATCAATCCATAGTATGAAATTAAAATTTGGATGTTCTTGGTATGCCATAGCTAGAGTAGCTGAAGAAAATGGGTTAGAATTACCAACCTCTAATGACTGGACTGATGAACAAATAGAACAATTAAAGATTTTAGCTGATAATTATCATTATAAAGTAATTGCTCAAATAATGGGAAAAACCGATAATGCAATATACTTAAAAGCTAAAAAATTAGGTATTATATTGATTCAAGATCGAAGAAAATGGACAACAGAAGAAGAACTAATGCTAGAAGATTTGTGGGGAAATAAATCAATCGAATATATTGCCAAAAAATTAAAAAGAAGTATTTTCTCATTAAAAGTAAAAGCTGTTAGAATGGGCTTGGGACCAATGATAGCAAATAATTATGATAAAATAACTATTTCAGATATTTCTGAATTATTAAGTGTATCCCGAGATCGAATCGTTAATACTTGGCCCAAACTTGGATTAAAAATAACTTATAAAAAAATATCTAAGAATAAAAGCTATATGACAGTCTCTTGGAATGAATTATTAAGATTTTTAGAAAATAATCAATATGAATGGGATAGTCGTAATTTAGAAAAGTATATGTTAGGTATGGAGCCGGAATGGTTAATAGAAAAAAGAAAAAGAGATATAATAGAAAATCCTTTATGGTATCGAAAATGGACTAAAGAAGAAGTCGTCACAACTGAAGAATTATTTAATATTGGTAAAAATTATCAAGAAATATCACAAATAATAAATCGCAGTGAATGGGCAGTGTCTAACATTTTACATCAACTAGGATATGCTTATCGATTACCTCAATTTTGGAAAGGCAAAGAACTTAAATATTTAATAGATAATTATAAAATGGTAACTTATGAAGAAATAGCTGAGTCTTTAGGTCGAACTGAGAAAGCCATTGGTTCCAAGGTAAGTGAATTGGGTTTATCAAAGAGAAAAAAAGCTGAAAACATCTAAACATTTGTCATAGTCACAAAATATTCATATACATAAAATACACTAGAAAGGAAAGTGTATTTTTATGTTTAGAACAAATAATAGGTGTGTTGATAATAATATGAATATGGAAGGTGGACCTATGCAACAACCTATGACATTTTCGGGAATGATGTGTGATCCTATTGTTGAATGTCCATGTGAAAGAATTGTTAATAGAGAGTTCTGTCATCAAGTCCAACATATTCAACCAATTCATACCAGAATAATAAATCATCATATTTATAATCATAGCTTTGTTCCACAATATACTTGCTGTGAAGAAAACAGGATTTGTCATGTCTATGATCAAAATCCTTGCTGTTAATAATATTGTAAACTCAACGTACAATTTGTTTTTAAAATGTATATAAAGTTATCACCCTATAGTATATTATTATTGTAGGAGAGTGATAACTTGCTTTATCCATCGATAGATAAAATATTAAACGTTGTTGATTCAAAGTACATTTTAGTGCATATTGTTGCAACACGCGGTAAACAAATGCAAGAAACGAATCATTATCAATTGCCCGAATCTGAATATAAATGTAAAAAAGAAATCGGAAGGGCACTTGAAGAAATAGAAAAAGGTTTAATTAAGTTTTAATTAACTTTTTTTTATGTTAAAATATAGATAAGGTGAAATTATGAATCCAGTAATTTTAAATATATTTGAAGATTACAAATTGTCAGAAAATTTTCAAAGTGTATTTATTAAACTTTTTGAAAAATATCAACATCCAGTCTATGGACACATCAACATTGGCGAAGCAATTGAAATTACAAAAGTATTAATGACATTAGAGAAAGATCTAGAAAAGTTTAATTTTGATTTAAAAACATATATGGCGTTTGTTTATTATTATGTGCATCAATATTTAATAAATGATTTTAAAGAAAATAATGAAAATATTTTTTTGTGGGAAAGAATGTATCGTATATTAATTAACGATGTCATATTAAACGATGATAATCGTAAACGTTTTCTAGAATTAGATAATCCCCAAACAGGTTTGATGGAATATTTGAAAAAAGTAGCCGTATTACTTGATGAATTATGGACTTTGATTGAACAAGAAAAAAATTATTTAGCTACTAAAAAATTTCAAGAATTAATTGAGGTTTGTAATAATTATGGTATAAATCCGGACTTACTTGAAAAAGGTAATGAGAATAAATTAAGAGAAGCTTTGGAGAGAAGATTTCCAAAATTTCATATTTTAAGCTATCCTCATAAATATCGAAAACATTTAAAAAAACGTTCGGTGTCTCATATGGAATTAAAATTTACACCTAATGATTTTGTTTATTATGAAACATTTGAAAAACTTACATTTATGATACAAAGACAAATTTATGCGTCATTTATGCACGAATTTTATTATCGAACTGATTATTTTGTAAAACCATTAAATCGTAATATTAATTTATATTATTTAGATGATTTAGTAGTAGTTGCTTATCGTTTTGATAACGATCCTAATATGGCTTTACTTGATAATCAAACTATATTGACTTGGAACGATCCTGGTTTTTGGGGTACTATCTTTAATTTTAAAAAAGATTTCGAAAATAAAGGACAAAATAAACATTATATTGAAGAACTTAATAAGAAATATATAATTGAACCAATTACATTTAAAGATTCACTTTTTAGAACCTTAGGAAAAAATGTTATTTTTGCTCCAGAAAAATATCTTGATGAAGCGGTATTTAAATATGCTATAGTTAATAAATGTCTAGATAAATATCAAGAAGCTGGATTGAACACTAACAATATAACTAATAAATTATTAACTTGTAATTATCAATTTTACTTTAAAGACCCTACTTTAGTAGATGAATTAGAGGTAGAAAATCTTGGAGATTACAAATATTTAGAGATGATTAGAGCCGCTGATGCAACTGGTGAAGAAAGAAAAAGAACAATTGCGGGAATTAAAGGTTTAATGAAAAAAAATCCTCAGAAAGTAGTATCTGTTGATACATCAAAATCAAATCAAAGACAGCTTTCTTTTGAACCACGTTTACCATACAAGAATTAAAAAATCTTAAATAAGATTTTTTTAATTTATTAATAATTTTAAATGTAATATAATAGGAAGAGAAGGTGTTCTTATGAAAAAAATAATTTTAGTCGATGGTAATAACTTAATGTTTAGATCATATTATGCCACTGCTTATTCTGGAGCGGTAATGAAAAATAGTAAAGGTTTTGCAACGAATGCTTTATATGGTTTTACCACTATGATTAATAAAATCATTGAGGAAGAAAAACCGGAATATATGGCTGTTGCTTTTGATATTGGCAAAAACTTTAGACATCAAAAATATGATAATTATAAAGCCGGCAGACAAGAAGCACCTGATGAGTTATTAACGCAAATGCCTAAAGCAAGAGAAGTACTTAATGCTATGGGAATTAAATATTATGAAGTAGAAAATTACGAAGCTGATGACATCATAGGAACAATTACTTTCATGACTGAAAAAGATCCGGAATATGAAGCTATTATTGTTTCTTCTGATAAAGATTTATTACAATTAATAAGTAAAGAAACTATAGTTAAACTTTTAAAACAAAAAGGTCATATTTGGATGAATGAAGAAACTTTCAAGAAAGAATATGGTATTGATCCGATTAGAATGATAGATTTAAAAGCACTATCAGGTGATGCTTCGGATAATGTTCCGGGAGTTAAAGGAATCGGTGAAAAAACGGCTTTAAAATTGTTACAAGAATATAAAACATTAGAAAATATTTATGCTAATATTGAAAGTATTAAAGGAGCCGTTAAAGAAAAATTAATTACTGGAAAAGAATCAGCTTTCTTCAGTAAAGAAATATGTACTATTTATAGGGAAGTTCCTATGAATGTTTCATTAGATGAAATGAAATACTTAGGTCCTACGGAAAAATTAGAAGAAATATATAGTGAACTCGAATTTTATTCATTAATAAAAACTACTAATAAAAAGCCAAAGGTAGTTACTAGTGAATATAAAATTTTAGAATCTATAAGTGAACTAAAAAAAGCAGATATTATTTCTTATTATATAGAAAGCGATAATCCTAACTATCATCGTGGTAATATTTTAGGAATGGGTCTTTATGATGGAAAAAACACTTATTTTGTTAAATCTAATTTAATAAAAGAAGTTTTAGAATATTATCAAAATTCTTTAAAATATACCTATGATCTAAAGAAAAATATTGTTTTATTAAAAGATTTTAATACTAATACTATTTATGATTTAATGGTAGCCGCTTACTTATTGAATTATCCTTCTAAAGAAGATTTGGCTTATATTATGAATAATGAAGATATTAATATCCCATTTTACGAAGAAATATTAAAAAGTGAAAATATGTTGATGCAAGGAGTAACTCTAAAAGCCAAATATATTTATGAAACTCGTGATGAGTTTATTAAAAAATTAAAAATGGAAGAAATGTATAATCTTTTTGAAAAAACTGAAATGCCGCTTATATCAGTTTTAGCTCGTATGGAAATGTCCGGTATTAAATGTGATTCTAATGTCTTAAATGAAATGAGCGAAGAAATTAAAATTAAAATAGATAATGTGGCTCATAAAATTTATAATTATGCGGGAAAAGAATTTAATATAGGCAGTCCTAAACAATTAGGTGAAGTTTTATTTGATCATTTAGGTTTAACCCCAAAAGGAAAAACTGCTACTAAAAATTATAAAACCGATGCGACAACTTTAGAAAAATTACTGGGAGTTCATCCGATTATAGAATTAATTCTAGAGTATCGTAACCTAGCTAAATTAAGCAGTACTTATTTAGAAGGTTTAAAACCATATATTATGGATGATGGCTTAATTCATACCATATATAAACAAACTTTAACAAGAACCGGTCGTTTATCAAGTGTTGAGCCAAATTTACAGAACATACCAGTTCGTGATGAAATGGGAAGAAAGGTAAGGAGAGCTTTTATCCCGGTTAATGATTTATTCCTATCTTGTGATTATTCCCAAATTGAATTAAGAGTACTTGCTCATATTAGTAATTCTGAAGACTTAATAAATGCCTTTAAACAAGGAATGGATATTCATACCAAAGTAGCCAGTGATATATTTGATATTTCAGAAGAAGCTGTTACTAAAGAAATGAGACGTACTGCTAAAGCTGTTATTTTTGGTATTGTTTACGGTATCAGTGGTTTTGGTTTAGGCGAAAATTTACATTTACCACCAACACAAGCCAAGAAATATATTGATAAGTATTTAGAGCTTTATCCAGGTGTAAAAGAATATATGGATAATATTATTAAAGAAACTCATGAATATGGCTCAGTACGCACCTTATATAATCGTAAAAGAATTATTGATGAAATTAACAATAAAAATTATATGATTAGATCAGCCGGAGAAAGAATAGCTTTAAATACACCTATTCAAGGTAGTAGTGCTGATATTCTTAAAATGGCCATGGTTAGAATAAATGATGAACTACTTGCTAGTAATTTTAAAAGTAAGATGTTACTTCAAGTTCATGATGAATTAGTTTTTGATGTCGTAGAAGAAGAAAAAGAATCATTAGAAAAATTAGTAGTAGATATAATGGAAAATATAGTTTCTTTAAAAGTACCTCTTAAAGTTGGAATAGATTATGGTACTAATTGGTATGAGGTGTAATTATGCCGGAACTACCGGAAGTAAGAACAGTTGCTAAAGTTTTAAAAAAACTTATTAATAAAAAAATAAAAAATATTGATATAATTTATCCTAAAATAATCAGCAAAGATAGTTTAAATTTAGATTTACTTATTAATAAATCATTAAAAGATATTAATACTTTAGGTAAATATTTACTTTTTGATTATGAACAATATATT
>JAAYPA010000113.1 GCA_012520055.1 Mollicutes bacterium | reverse complement strand
TGCGGTGACGGGTGCGGCGGATTTGGGGAATGCGTGGCATGTGCCGGGCAACTCGGAGCCTGCGGGCGCGTTTATGCGGAATCCGCGTTTTCCGTATGCGAATCTGGGGGTGACGATTTACAACGGCAACCAGTTCCAGGGGGAGGGCGAGACGGGGGATCAGAGCGGCGGCGTGCTGCATTACCGGCAGGCGGGGAGCGGGAGCTGGGCGACGGCGGCGATGGCGTTTGATTCGGCGTCGGCGAACAACAAGTATTGGAGCGGGACGATACCGGCGGGGACCTTTGCGAAGGAGTCGGCGGTCGAGTATGTGCTGGAGGTGAACTACAGCGACCGGGACACGACCTTTTTGGGGCGGTCGGGGGATGGCGCGGCGAGCGAGGCGTTTGCGACGCTGGCGGCGGCGCAGGCGAGGCCGTTTGACTTCACTTTTGGGGGCGATCCGGGCACGGAGCCGGGCTATTTGTGGCACGGCGGGAACACGGTCAAGCTGTCGAGCGACACGCTGCAAGTGTGGGTGAAGATTGGCTACAAGAACGGGGACGATGTGTGGGCGGATCACGCGGAGGTGCGGTACAAGGTGGGCACGGCGAGTCCGGCGGCGAAGACGCAGGGCGTGAAGTCGCGGCCGGGCGGGAGGGGCATCAAGGCGGCGGATCCGTCGCTGACGCAGGTGGCGGCGATGAGCTTCAGCCACGAGGAGATGGACCCGAGCGAGAACGGTCATGCGATGTGGTGGGTGGCGACGATTACGGAGCCGGGGCTGGCGGCGGCGCCGAATGCGGCGTTGATTTATCAGATTGCGGCATGGAAGTCGGCGGCGGCGGGCGGCAACGGCGTGGAGCGGCTGGCGGAGTATCGGGTGGACAGCGTGGTGGACACCTTTGAGTATCGGATGGCGGCGGAGGGGGCGAACGCGCTGCGGGTGAACGGGGTGAACGCGGATTATACGACGACGAAGTTTTTCATTGACGAGGGCAAGGGGGAGACGGCGCATTTGCGCGTGGAGTATGTGCCGCCTGCGGGGGCGACGAAGGTGCAGGTGTTCTCGAATGTGGGCCGGCGCGATTTCTGGGATGCGGACTTGGACGGCAACGGCGTGGCGGATGCGATTCGTCCGCCGAGCGGCGATTTGGTGACGACTACGAGCGAGGGCTATTTCCACGCGTATGACATGGCGTGGGATGCGGGTGCGGGCGCGTATGTATGGGAGACGGATGTGGCGCAGTGCGGGGCGTACCGGCTGACGGCGCGGCATCAGATGCCGGGTGAGCCGGCGTGGCGGTATTATTCGGAGACGGGCAGCTGGATTCGCGACCACGCGGTGGTGGTTTCGCCGCGCAAGGTGCTGGATCAGAACATGTACGAGCTGAACGCGCTGACAGTGAAGGCGACGGCGGCGACCAAGGAGGGGCGGTCAACGTTTGCGAGCCTGATTGAGACGAGCGAGCCGAACCGGGGGACCTTCAACGAATTTGGCATAGAGTATCTCAACAAGCTGCAGGCGAACTGTCTGTGGTTCCAGCCGGTGCATCCGGCGTCGAAGTTCGGGGTGGATGACGAGGAGATTCCGGGGAGTCCGTATGCGGAGCGCAACTATTTCCAGGTCAACCGCTGGTTCGGGCAGGGATTTAACACGGATAGCGCGCTGGAGGAGTTTCAGCAGTTTGTGGCGGCGTGCGACGCGGGGCGCAGCTCGCACATGAGCACGACGGAGGTGGGGACGATCAACATCATGCTGGACGGCGTGTTCAACCACACGAGCTGGGACGCGGTGTTTGGCGAGCGCGGCGAGCAGATGGGGATTGTGCCGGTTGGGGAGGGCGCGGAGACGGCGATCGGCAGTCTGCGTCCGGGCTGGTATGCGAATGTGGAGGATTACGGCGCGCCGGCTACCTTCTATCATGGCCCTGCTGGCGGTCAGCACGACATTGCGACGGCGCCGGACCGCAACGATTTTGGCAAATGGAATGACACTGCCGAGCTGTATTTCGGCAACTACGCGTGTTTGGTGCGGCATAATCCGGAAGACGCGGGCAAGCACCTCGATGAGGGCGACTGGTACGACTATGATTCGATGACGGCGCACACCGAGGAGCTGTGGGATTATCTGGGCGGCTATCCGGAATACTGGCTGGAGAAAACGGGGCACAGTCTGAGCAACCAGCCGGGGGTGCGCGACGCCAATGGCACGCTGCTGGACGATTACGGCATTGACGGTTTGCGCTGCGACTTCGCGCAGGGTCTGCCGCCACAATTCTGGGAGTACATCATCAACCGGACGCGTTCGCGCAACTGGAACTTCATGTTCATGGCGGAGTCGCTGGATGGCGGCGTGGTGAGTTACCGGTCGAACCGGCACTTTGACATTCTGAACGAAAACTTTGTTTTCCAGGTGACGGGCGCGGGCACGCCGGGCGAGATTCGCAACGCGCTGGAGGAGCGCCACCGCGCCTATTCGGGCGGGGCGGTGCTGTTCAATTTGACGAGCCACGACGAGACGCTGCCGTTCACCGATCCGTGGGTCACGGCGTCGCGGTTTGCGATGCTGTCGAGCGTCAAGGGCATCCCCATGCTCTTTTACGGGCAGGAGCAAGGGGCGATTCCGTGCACCACCGACAAATCCGGCTATCAAGCTGGGGATGGCACCCCCGGCCAGCCGTCGGAAGGTTTCGCCTGGTTCGAGCTGAACATGGGCAAGTGGACGCCACACTTCAAGATCAACAACCAGTTGCTGATTTGGGACAGTCCGCCGAGCGAGGATTGGTCGCGCGCGATGGCGCAGTGGCATGGGCAGGTTGGCTGGGCGCGGCTGGGCAGTCCGGCACTGCGCAGCGGCAATCAGTACTTTTTGGGGCGCAAACACGAGGGGACGTATGACAACAACCGCATTTTTGCCGTGGCGAAAGTGGAAGAGCCGGGCGCGGTGGCGGCGGGCAAGGACGCGGTGCTGGCGTTTTCGCTGTTTGTGAACATGGGCGATCACAGCGCCGCGAATGAGACGTATGATTTGCAGGCGTGCTGGGGTTTCCTGGGGCTGACCAACAGCGCCGAGGTTTATTACAATGTGCGGAACTTGGCGTCGTCGCAGCCCGGTGCATCGCTTTGGGCGACCCCCAAGAGCGGCGCGGAACTGTGGGACGAGGGCATTTGGGTCAGCTTTGATTCGGATCAAGGCGGGCGCAACATTTACGATGACGGCGCGATTGTGCAGTATCTGAAGATTACGCTGGCGGATGCCGTGCCGACCGAGACGCAGACCACGACGGTTCCGGTGCCGTATGCGTGGCTGGATGCCTATTATCCGGGCGAGCATAGCGCGGAGGAGTATGAAGGCCTTGCCAGCCAACTGGCGGCGAACGGCGTGCTGACCGTGTGGCAGGCGTTTGTGGCGGGGTTGGATCCTACCGATGCCGGGGCGTTGTTTGAGGTGACGGATATTGGCGACAGCGGTGGCGTGCTGATTACGGTGCCGACAGCGCCGGGCCGCGTCTATGCCATTGAATTCCTGGATGGTGATTTGACGCAAACACCGCAGGTTTGGCGACCGTTTGTGAAGAACGGTGTTTGGACCAACATGTACGGCGCGACCAGCCACGGGTTTCTCGACGACGGCACCGCCAACACCAGCGGCACCCCGGTCACGTCGCAGCGCAGCTATCGCATTTGGGTGAGCCTGCCGGAGTAGGGCAGGAAAGAGACCGCAGACTGGGGACAGGAGAGCCTGTCCGCAGATGACCTAGCGCGGAGGGAGTGAACGGGAGACCGGTGAAAAGGGGACGCCGTGTGACCATGACGCCATGACGTCGGTTTTTTGGGGGGAAGGAGGAT
>JAAYPA010000138.1 GCA_012520055.1 Mollicutes bacterium | reverse complement strand
TAACGAACAGCAAAGAGACTACTTAGAAGGCGCTTTGCGGGGCAGCCATCGTTTGGAGGATTCAATCAATGATTTATTAGATATGGCAAAAATTGAGGCAGGGAATGCCAGCCTTTACCCTACTTATTTTTCCCTTGAGGATCTGGTTTTGGATTTAGAAAAAAGGCTGCATTCCTTGATTTTAACAAAAAGAATTGATTTCAGAATTGAGTTAGCAACTGGGCCGGAGAAAATTTACGGGGACAGAGAAAAAATAGAAAGGATTTTGCTGAACCTGCTCAGCAACGCCGTTAAATTTACTCCCGTTGGCGGCATGGTCTCCATTAAAGCTGAAACAAATGATCAAGGGCTGGTTGTTCAGGTTAAGGATACAGGTTTGGGCATTAAAAAGGAGGACCAACAATATATATTTGATGCCTTTAGGCAAGTGGACGGTTCCACAACAAGAGCATACAAGGGTACTGGTCTGGGCTTGGCAATTGCTAAAAAATATGTAGATTTACACGGAGGTTTTATCTGGGTTGAAAGTGATTTAGGCAAGGGCTCGACGTTTTATTTCACCATACCTAAAGAGGGGATAGAAACGGAGGTGGTTAAGGATGGAACAGAAAAAGATTTTGGTAGTGGATGACGAAGAGGATATAGTAAAAGTTATTGAACACCGATTGTCTAAGGAGGGGTATAGGATTATCACAGCCGGAGACGGTGAGGAAGCCCTGTGGCTATTCCAGCGGGAACGGCCTGATTTAATGATTCTTGATTTAATGTTGCCAAAAATTGATGGATTTGAGGTCTGCAGGTTAATTAGAGAAAAATCTGATGTGCCCATTATTATTTTGTCGGCAAGAACAGATGAGTTGGACCGTTTGCTGGGTTTTCGAATGGGTGGGGATGATTACATGACCAAACCATTCAGTCCATCTGAACTAGCCCTTCGCGTTAAAGCCATTTTTAGGCGGATGTCCGGTGTAGAGTCGGCTAATAAAACTGCTTTTGACCTAGTTAAGCAAAAAGGGTTGGAAATTAACCCTAACAACTACACGGTAACCTTGGCTGATAAGGAGGTTCAACTGACTCCCAAGGAGTTTAAACTGCTTTGGTTAATGGCTTCTCAACCAGAATATGTATTTAGCCGCGAGCAGTTGCTGGAGCAAATTTGGGATAGCGATTCCGTGAAAGATGCCGACAATGTAACGGTTATGATCAGCCGTTTACGGGATAAAATAGAGGAAAACCCCGGTAACCCCAGCTATATTAAAACAGTGTGGGGTGCTGGTTATAAATTTTCCAGCAGCTAAAACAGCCGGAAAGATAAAAAATACAGATTTTACCCGGCTAATTTTTGCCTCTTTGCTCAAACTATGAGCAGGAGGTGGTTAAAATGCAACAAAGTATTCATTGCAGTGTAGATAACTGTCACTATTGGCACGAAGGCAACAGGTGTCACGCTGATCAGATCATGGTAACAGCGGATACGATTGGTGCTTCAATGCCCGATAGTTTTGATGCATTGCAAGCAGCTAATGCACCGTCTACGCCGGTCAATTCCTGTATGGAAACCTGTTGTAAATCTTTTGTGCAAAAGGGTTCCCAAAGCATTAGAATGGACGGTCTTAAACGCATCTAGCTACCCCCAGCAGCAATCCGACAGGTTGCTGCTTTTTTTAGTATTTAATTGTTAATCATGATAAATAGCAGTTGGGTTTACCATTTGCAGTTAATTGGCGGGCG
>JAAYPA010000004.1 GCA_012520055.1 Mollicutes bacterium | reverse complement strand
ATGGAGCCCTAGATTATCCAATCGGATTATTAACGGCAGATGAAGCATCGATGGGAGGTCTTGTATATGGGACTGCTGCTGGTACAGCCTTTTTGTGTAGTGATATTGATTATTGGACTATGTCTCCATATCAAGGTAGCGGCTCATCTATATTTTATGTAACAACTACTGGTTATTTATTAACAGAAACTGTACATCGTGCTAATGGAATTAGACCGGTAATTTCTATTAGTACACACGTTAGAGTAACCGGAGATGGCAGTACGGGATTACCATTCAAAGCAATATATCAATAATATTTATTTTTTTTGATTATTTAGAACTTGTTAAAGATATTCATCGATTTTACAGATGAATATTTTATATTGTTTGACTGATATAAAAGGTTGATATACAATTAAAAAGAAGGATGTGTGTTATTTGACAAGATTAGTAGGAACACTAGCAATGGGGATTAGAACACCTATTATTAGAGAAGGATATAATCTACAAAAAGTTGTCGTAGATTCTTTGTTAGAAGCTAGTAAGGTTCATAATTTTGAATTAAAAGATCGTGACATAGTAGCTATTACGGAAGCCGTCGTAGGTAAATGTGAAGGTAATTTTGCTACCTTAGATGATATATGCGAAGACCTAAAAGAAAAATTTCCTGATAAAAAAGTAGGATTAGTCCATCCAATTTTAAGTCGTAATCGTTTTTTACCGATTTTAAAAGGTATTGCTCGTTATATGGATGAAATCACTATGTTAATATCTTTTCCAACTGATGAAGTAGGTAATGGCATATTAGATGAAAATAAATTATATAAATGTGGATATAATTTAAATAGTGTATTTACAGAAAAAGAGTATTTTGATAATTTTGGTGATTGGCTACATCCGTTTACCGGAATTAATATGATAGAAGTATATAAAAAAGCTATTGAGGAAGAAAATTGTAAAGTAAATTTTGTTTTTGCTAATAATCCTGAAGTTATTTTAACTTATCAAAATAATGTAATTAATTGTGATATTCATACTAGGTATAAAACTAAAGAATTATTAAAAAATAAAGGTGCTAATGTTTATGGGTTACATGATATTTTAAATAAACCTATTGGTAATTCTGGATATAATAGTAAATATGGGTTACTGGGAAGTAATAAATCTACTGAAGAAAGACTAAAACTATTCCCTGAACATGGTGAAGAACTAGTTAAAAGTATACAAAATGAATTAAAAGAAAAAACTGGTAAAAATATTGAAGTAATGGTTTACGGAGATGGTGCATTTAAAGATCCGATAGGTGGCATCTGGGAACTTGCTGATCCAGTTGTTAGCCCGGCTTATACAGAAGGCTTAGAAGGAACACCTAATGAAATAAAATTAAAGTATATTAGTGATACAAAATTTGCGAATCTAGGTAGCGCTGAATTAAAAGAAGCTTTAAAGAATGAAATAAGAAATAAAGAAAAGGACTTAAAAGGAAATAATTTAAGTTTAGGTACTACTCCAAGAAGAATAACTGATTTAGTTGGATCACTTGCTGATTTAATAAGTGGTTCTGGAGATAAAGGAACACCTGTTGTATATATTTCCGGTTATTTTGATAATTTAGCAAATGAATAGTGAATATTTTTTTTAGTATAGCATATATTAAATTAAGAAGATAAAAAATAAATAATTTTATCTTCTTACCGAGCACATTTTTTTTAATAAAATGTGCTCTTTTTATTTGTAAATATAATTTTAAATAAAAAAATATTATGATATAATTATAATAATAGAGGTAGTAGCATGAAAGTATTAAAGATAGTAAATAAAATTCTTAAATATGTAATTTTTATATCAATATTCTTTATGTTAATAGGAATAACTTATTCTTTTTTCGTTGCTGGATTAACAGGAGTAGAGACAGATACCACTATAACAATGGATTCTGGTAACATGGATATTGTTTATAGTAGTGGCCCGGCTATAAATGCTACCGGACTAGCTCCTTCAGATACATCTTTCGGTACTAAAAATTTTACTATAACCGGGACAAGTACAATTGACCTTTCCGAAATGAATTACAAAATAAGTTTAGTAATTGATGAAAACACTTTAAGTAAAAATGCGATTAGTTTTAAATTAACTAGTACTAATACTTCTGGAAATGGTATGGTAGTTCCTTCAATAGAAGAAGATATTTATGTTGGAACAAATAATATTGAACTAGGTATAGGTAAATTCATAGGACCTGTTAACAATGCTGTACATACTTACCAGATGAAGTTCTATTTTTATGAAACTAATACTGATCAATCAAATGATATCAATAAAAATTTCAAGGCGCATGTTTCAATTGAAAGTTATAATAACCCATGTGTAACTGGGGAATGTTTAAAAGATAAGATTTTAGCTCAAGGTGGAGGAGCAGCAGCAATAGAAGCTAAAGGTAATCCTAATTTTACAGTCATCTCTACTGAAAGTGATACGGGGTTGTATGCTATGGAAGATGAATATGGTACTTCTTATTATTATCGTGGTAACAAAAATATATTAAACAATAATTTAATTTTTGGAGAGTTTCAGTGGAAAATCATCCGTATTAACGGAGATGGATCAATAAGAATAATGTACAATGGCACTAAAGAACAGTTTAATCAAAATGATACAATGAATGATATAGGCGAGGAGACAGTCCTAGGCTTTTATTCGTATTCAAGTATTTATAATGATAATAAATATGTAGGATATATGTATGGCGGGCCTAAAGGAGTTGCTTCTACCCAAAGACATGGTTTTACATCATCGGCTGCCACATTTAATGAAACTGATAGTGATGCCAAAGAACAATTGGATTTATGGTATAAACAAAGCTTTTTAGATAAAACTTTTGAAAATAAAATAGCGGATAATTTATTCTGTAATGATCGTCAATTTGTAGAAGAAATTCTTGGAAAAAATATTAAAGATCCAGGATATGGACAATTTTATGCTAGTTATGCTCCAAGATACAGAATATATACAGCGAAAACCCCAACATTAAAATGTAAACAACAAAATGATCAGTTTACAGTTACTAAAAGAAGTCTTGGTAATGGATCATTAAAGTATCCAGTTGGGTTAATTACGATAGATGAGGTAATGATGGCTGGTCTAATTTATGGTACCCAGAATGTAGATAATTATTTGTTTGTAGAGCTTCCATTCCATACAATGTCCCCATATGCTTTTTTTGACGGAAGTGCTGAAGCGACTATTTGGGGCGTAGGTTATCATGCTAATATATCTGGTAGTCTTGTTACTAGAACAATAGAATATGACAGTTTGCGTCCAGTCATTAATTTAAAATCAGATGTAGTTGT
Organism: Mollicutes bacterium; assembly: GCA_012520055.1. Lineage (GTDB taxonomy): Bacteria > Bacillota_I > Bacilli_A > RF39 > UBA660 > DUUS01. The sequence goes on along the minus strand of JAAYPA010000004.1, from coordinate 34,703 downwards.
GACTGGCGAAGGAACATTAACTAATCCATATCAAGTAATAGATTAAGAAGTAAAATATGAAAGTAATAAAAAATATAAATAAAATTCTTAAATATTGTATATTTATTGTTATCTTTTTTATGTTAGTAGGAATAACATATTCATATTTTGTTGCCAATATTACCGGGGTTGAAACCGATACTACCATTACTTTAGATTCCGGTAAAATGGAAATAGAGTTTGATGGTGGAAATGGAATTGAAGCTACTGGTTTATATCCATCAGATGAAGCTTTTGGAACAAAAGATTTTACAGTAACTGGAACAAGTACAATTGAACAATCTGAAATGTATTATAAAATTAGTTTAATAATAGATGAAAATGGTATAAGTAAAAATGCTATTAGTTTTACAATGACCAGCACCAATACATCTGATAATGGTTATATTGTACCGGCTATTCCAGATGATATTTATGTAGGTACCAATAGAATAGAACTGGGTGTCGGTAAATTTATAGGAGATGTAGATGGTGCAATTCACAGCTATCAAATGAAATTTTATTATTATGAAACAGGTAATGATCAATCAGGTGATATAAATCAGACTTTTAAAGCTCATATTTTAATTGAAAATTATGCTGATCCATGTGTATCAGGTAATTGTTTAAAAGATATAATTTTATCTGAAGCGGGAGGACCATCAGTTATCGAAGCAAAAGGTAATCCAAGCTTTGCAGCTATTTCATCTTCTTCAGATAGTGGTTTATACGCTATGGAAGATGAATATGGAACTAGCTATTATTTTCGTGGTAACAATAGCTTACTTAAGAATAATTTAATATTTGGTGGTTTTCAGTGGAAAATAGTCCGTATCAATGGAGATGGCTCTATTCGAATACTATATAACGGAACAGAAGAAGAATTTAAGCAAAATGGTACTATGAGCGGAGAAGATGACGATGTATATATTAATCTTGACAAATGGAATGAATATACTGATGATATTAAGTATGTAGGATATATGTATGGTGGACCTAACGGAGAAGCTTCTAAATCACGAATAGAGGCAGTTACTAATGACACCTCAAGTAATATTAAAATAGTTTTAGATGAATGGTATGAAGAAAACATTTTAAGTAAAACATTTGAAAATAAAATAGCTGATAATTTATTTTGTAACGATCGTTTATTAAGCAGTGAAGTTGGAGGATATAATATTAGTCCGGGATATGGTAATTTTCCTGGTGAAAATTACTATGCAGGGTTTTATAGATTATATTTAAACAAAGCACCGACTTTAAAATGTGGCTTTATAAATGACCAATTTACGGTTACCAAAAAACATATTGGTAACGGTGCACTAACATATCCGGTCGGGCTTATAACCGCCGATGAAGTGTCAATAGCTGGGCTATTATTTGATACATCAAATAGAGATAATTATTTATATTTCAATTATTTGTATTGGACAATGACTCCTTTTAGAGAAAATCTTTATGGTGTATCCTCCAGCTCTAAGATAAGCACATATTTCATTAACGATGAATATGTCGCAATAAGACCAGTTATTAATTTAAAACCGGATGTCGTCGTAACTGGATCAGGGACATTAACAAATCCTTATGTAGTTGATTAAAGAATTCGTTTTTACGAATTTTTTAATGATCAAACGATTTTATATTTTTTGTTTTATCTTAGACATTTATATTTATATATGGTAAAATATTTCTAGATAAGAGAAGTAAGAAGGCAGTGGTTAAAAATGACAAAAGTTATATCTTTGGTAAATCAAAAAGGCGGAGTAGGAAAGACAACAACTAGTATTAATGTAGCTGCTTCTTTAGGAAAATTAGGTTGTAAGACGCTTCTAGTAGATTTAGATCCGCAAGGTAATGCTACAACCGGTTTAGGTATTAATAAAGGTGATATAACTTATAGTATTTATGATATATTAAATGGTAGTGTGGAACCTAAAAAAGGAATTATTAAAACTAAATTTTCTAACCTTTCTATTATTCCGGCAACTATTAATTTAGCCGGTTTGGATATTGAATTGGTAGAAAAAGGCTATCATAATGCGACATTTAAAAAGAATGAACAGTTACGAGCAGCTCTTGAAAAAATTAAAGATAACTATGAATATGTTATTATTGATTGTCCTCCTTCTTTAGGATTAATCACTACTAATGCACTTGTAGCCAGTGATTCTGTAATTATTCCCGTCCAATGTGAATTTTTTGCATTAGAAGGAATCACACAATTATTAAACACTATTATTATGACTCAAACCAGATTAAATCCTAATCTAAAAATAGAAGGTGTATTATTAACTTTACTTGATTCACGTACTAATTTAGGATTAGAAGTAGTTGAAGAAGTAAGAAGATTCTTTAAAGATAAAGTATTTAATACTATCATACCAAGATTAATAAGATTAGTTGAAGCTCCTTCACATGGGGAGCCTATTAATGAATATGATCCAACTTCTCGTGCAGCCGAGGCATATTTGAACTTGGCTAAGGAGGTTATAGAAAGAAATGGAAAATAAAAGAAAAGCCTTAGGAAAGGGATTAGAACAACTGTTTAATAGTGATTCAATGGATTTTTCAGTTATAGAAAAAGACATTATTGAGCATGCAACATTAAATGATATAGTTGAAATTCCTATTGATGAGATTCGTAGTAATCCTTATCAACCGCGTCAACATTTTGATGAAACAGCTTTAGCAGAATTAGCCTCTTCGATTAAAGAACATGGAGTTTTACAACCTATTATTGTTAAAAAAAGTATTAAAGGCTATGAACTAGTTGCTGGTGAACGTCGTACCAAAGCTTCGAAATTAGCAGGTCTTACTACTATCCCAGCAATTATTAAAGAATTTTCTGATCAAGAAATGATGGATATAGCTTTACTTGAAAATATCCAAAGAGAAGATTTAACTCCGATTGAAATAGCCAATGCTTTTAAAAAATATTTAGATAGTACTGGTTTTACACAAGAAGAACTATCTAAAAAGTTTGGTAAAAGCAGAAGTTACATTACCAATCTTTTAGGACTTTTAAGTTTACCTAAAAGTGTTCGTGATTTAATTAATCAAGGTAAACTTTCCCAAAGTCATGCCAGAATATTATCTAAACTAGAAGATCAAGCATTAATTTTAACTTTATCAGATAAAATTATTACTGATGATATATCAGTAAGAGAGTTAGAAAAATTAGCTTCCAGTGAAAATATTATTAAGAAGAAACCGATTATCAGGACTAAATATAAATCACCGAGAATTTCTGTATTTGAAAACACTTTAAGAGATGTTATCGGTACTAAAGTTAATATTTCTAATAATAAAATTACGATTCCTTTTGATAGTGAAGCGGATTTAGTTAGAATTTTAGAAATATTAAATATTAATATAGAAGGTGAATAAGTTGATAGAAAAAGTTGGAGATATAATTTTTTCTAAGAAATTTTATGGTCCGATATTAGTTATAGTATTAGCTATAATTTTTTATAATGTTATAGTTAAATTAATCAATAAATTAACAGTTAAGGGAAAAACTGAACTTGATATTAAACGTCGTAAAACCTTAATACTATTGTTTAATAATATTATGAAATATACTATTTCTATCATAGCTATATTAATCATTTTAGAAATATACGGAATTAATACCACTTCAATGTTAGCTGGATTAGGAATCATCGGTTTATTAGTGGGTTTAGCTCTTCAAGATGCTTTAAAAGATATTATCGGAGGAATAAATATTATCATGGATAATTATTATGTGGTCGGTGATAAAATTAAATATAAAGATTTTATCGGGACGGTTATTTCCTTTGGTTTAAAAACAACTAAAATTAAATCAGTTACCGGTGATGTCCTTATTATTACTAACCGAAATGTTGATACAGTAATAAATTTAAGTCAAAAACAAACAATAATGCCCTTTGAAATAACTTTAGCATCAGATGTCGATCATAAAATTGTTAAAAGAGTTGTAGAAGATATTTTAAAAGATATATATCAATATGATTATGTTGATCAAAAAGAAAGTATTTATTTGGGAATTGACAAAATTTCCGGAGCAAATTTGGTATATTTATTTCAAGTAAAATGTAAACAAGGAAAAGAAGAATTTTTAAGAAGAGAAATTTTAGAAAAAATTAAGATCAGTTTTGATAAAAATAAAATAAAATTGGCAGGATGATTTAAATGAAAAAAGAATATGTTTTAAATGATGAAGTAATTATGAAAAAAGCTCATGCTTGTGGGACCAATTTATGGAAAATAACTCGTGTTGGGGTAGACATTAAATTAAAATGTATTCATTGTAACAGAGAAATTATGATGGATAGATTAGAATTTGAAAAAAAACTTAAAGGGAGAAAAAAATGAAAAGAATAAGAACAATCAGAGATCGTATTGTACTACATCCTATAATGTCATTTATAGTCCTAATTATCTGGACTATTGTTTTAAGTGGTATTTTAAATTTATTCAATGTCAGTACTTCATATAATAAAGTGACAGCCAATGGCGGATATGAATCGGTCTTAGTTTCAGTTGAGTCTTTATTTAGTTTAAGTGGTTTAAAATATATTTTTAGTAATACTGTTTCAAACTTTGCAGCTTTTACTCCTTTATCTATGTTATTAATTACCTTAATTGGGGTAGGTATTATGGATAAGAGCGGATTTTTAGATTCATTTTTTTACATATTAACCAAAAAAGTAAGTAAAAAGGTTGTAACTTTTTCTTTATCATTTCTTTGTATATTCTCAACAATTATTGGTGATTTAAGTTTTATAGCATTAATACCACTTGCTGCTTTATTATTTAAATATGGTAAAAGAAATCCTAAAGCAGGAATAGTTTGTGCTTTTGCTTCTATTACTTGTGGTATCGGAACCAATATATTTATTAATTCGGTAGATTCTACGGTATTAAGTTACACTCTTTTAAGTGCAAGGGTATTAACAAGTTCTTATGCAATTAATACTTTTGCATATCTTTTAATTTGTTTAGTTTCAACTATTAGTTTGGCTGCTATTATTACATCTGTTACGGAAAAGATAATTGTACCGCAAATTGGTCATTATAATTTTGAGGATGATTCAGAAGATTATTTGACTAAAAGAGAGAAAAAAGGGTTAATTGTTTCCGGATTATGTGGGATAGCTTACATTTTAATATTTGTATATAGTATTATTCCTGGCTTACCTTTTAGTGGGAAATTGCTGGATTATAGTCAAGTATTATATATTGATAAATTATTTGGTTATAATTCATTCTTTAATCAAGGATTCGTCTTTGTTATTGTATTCCTATTTATTATTTTAGGTTTAAGTTATGGTATAGTTACCAAACAAATCAGAAATCACCGTGATATGTGTTCAGCACTTAGCCATTCTTTAGACGGAGTAGGTAAAGTTATTGTCCTAATATTTATGGCATCTATGTTAATTTTTATTTTTAAGAAAACCAATATTGGTCCGGTAATTGTAGCATCTTTAGCTAATTTAATTAATAATTTCGAATTTACGGGAATACCTTTAATACTTTTAACATTACTGGTTAGTGCAATTAGTACAATTTTAATACCGGGTAGTGTTAATAAATGGGTTATTTTAAGTGGGGTAGTCGTTCCGGTCTTTATGAATTCAGGAATGAGTCCGGAATTTGCTTCTGTGGTCTTTAGATTTGGAGAAGGTATTACTTATGGACTTACCCCAATAATGGCCTATTTTATAATTTATATTGCTTTTATGGAATTATACAGTCAAGATGATCATGATACAGTTTGGGGTAATATTAAATATATTTTACCTTATTCGGGATATACTATTTTATTATGGATAATTATTCTAATTGCTTTTTATATTATTGGCTTACCTTTAGGTATTAATAGTTTCCCAACTATTTAGGTGATTCATGATTTGGCTTGGTTATGTACTTACCTATGCATATTTGTTATTAATTTTATTGATAGCAAATGTTTTAAATGAAAAATTTAAAATAAATAAATTTATTACCAGAAAAATAGTTCATATTGGTGTTTCTTTTTGTTTTTTTATTATGTATTATTATTTTCAATATACGTTTCATATGTTTATACCCCCATTAACTTTTATTATTTTAAATTATTTATCATATAAGAAAAATATATTTAAAGGAATGGAAGATGAGAATTCATTTGGGACTATATGTTATCCCATCAGTGTATTTATTATGTCTTTGCTAACTTATTTTAATAATGATTTAGTGGGAGCTTATGCTATAGGTTTGTTTTGTATGGGATTAGGTGATGGGTTAGCCCCAATCATAGCCAGGAATTTTGAGAGTAAAAAAATTATTAATAAAAAAACTTTAGTAGGAACTATAACAGTTTTAGTAGCATCTCTTTTTGTAGTTTTTTTCTTTAACTCATTTTTTAATTTAGATTTAAATATTTTTGAAATAATTATTATCGGAATCAGCGCCTCATTAATAGAATTGATTGGAATTAAAGGTTTAGATAACGTATATCTACCTTTAGGTATATTTATAATAGTTTGGTTATTGGAAGTGGTTTAATGTATTTGAATTTTATAATTCCTACTATTTTGGCTTTATATGCCGGCTATGCTAAAAAAGTGACTATTCCAGGTACTCTTTTAGCTTGGCTTTTTGGAATAATTATATATACTTGGGGTAATTACCCGGCTTTTATAGCTTTAGCTACAGTTTTTATTTTGACAATATTATCAGATAAGATTAAAAAAACTAAAAAAGATGGCACTCGAAATATTAAACAAATGATAAGCAATGTGTTAACAGCTACTTTATGTATAATACTGCATTATATAACCGATAATAATGTGTTTTACATTATGTATTACTGTGTCATTGGATCTAGTTTAGCAGATACTTTAGCCAGTAGTATAGGCACACTTTCTAGAAAAAAGCCTATTAATATTTTTACTATGAAAAAAATAGAGACTGGTCAGTCGGGCGGAGTTTCTTTATTAGGTATATTTGCTTCCTTATGTGGAGGCATGATAGTCGGAGTTATTTATTTAGAAGTAGATGCTAATTTTTCTAATTTTCTTTTAATATCTTTCATGGGTTTATGTGGTTCAATTTTTGATAGTATATTAGGAACAATCTTCGAAGCAAAATATCAATGTATTGTTTGTAAAAAGCAAGTCGAAGAAAAAAAGCATTGTAATAAGAAAACAAAATTAATCAAAGGTTTTCCTATGATAGATAATAATATGGTAAACCTATTAAGTAACATCTTTGTTTTTGTAATCTGTTATATTTTATTGTATTAATTGTATGATACCGAACTACAAAAAAGCTGAATTTACTTCAGCTTTTTTAAGTACATGATCGTGGGTTCATGACAATTTTGAACTTATTCTTTCTTTTATTTTATTAATATTGTTTAAGAATACCGGTTTATTCTCCTCATTTATCTAATATAATTATTATTGCTCCTTTAAAACAGCGTCCAAAATTAATTGATATGATGACAGATAAAAAAACTTACCTAATCGTAAGTTTTTATTTACTTTTCTTTTTTATTTTTATATATATCTTTATTAGCATTATACCTAATATCGTCAATATAATTAAAAACATTATCTAGGGTAAATGAATAAAAACCAAATTCGTCAGTATAATCATGTTCAAATGTAATATTATGTTCTTCATCATCGGCATTACAATTTACTGATTGTTTAATAAATTCCATATCTTCATCATTTTGTTCTTTTTTAGGGAGTTTGTCATATATTTTTTTTCTTTTTTTGTAGTTCTTTTTTAGAAAAATAGATTATGGATAATTCAAATAATCCGAGATGAAATAAATATTTAAAATAGTTATCGGGATTATCTAATTTTTTTTTCTACCTTAAGTGGAGATACATATGGTAAACAATATAAATTATCTATATCAAACAAATAATTAAGAGCTTTATTTAAAAATTTTTCAGCATAAAGATCTCTAATATAATTTTCCGTATCAGCACTTACTACAGTGTTGACTTTAATTTCTTCTACAAATCTGTTCGGAATATTTTGAAAGTTATATTGGATAAAAAAGTCTTCTAATTTGGGATTAAGAAAAGTTAAATAATACTTTGCCTCCATCATATATTCTTTTATATTTGAATCTTCTGAATTTCTTATTATTTGTTCAAAATATGATATCATTCTTCTTTTGGAAGTACTTATGATATTGGGAATTATTTCATATAAATATTGATAACCGATATCTTCCGGTTCTTCGGCGATGCAAATAATTTGTTCTTCAGTTAAATTATACAAAAGATAACTAGGATCATTTAGTTTAAGTCTTTCAAATTGTTGTTTAATTCTATAGTTCATCATATTAAAAGGCTCACCATTTACTAAGATTAAATCATAATCACTATAATCATTAATATTCATACTATCTTTACGTACATATATAAGCAGATTTCATTTCATCAGGATTATTCTTAAAATAATTATAGAGTTTATCTTCTTGATTTTTAGCTATATGCAGAAGATTTAAGACGTTTTCATAATGTTTTGTTGAAGTTTGTTCTTTTGATTCTAATTTGATAAGGATATGATATAAATTGGATATAACATTTGTCAAAACATATATTGATTGTAGTACAAATAAAGTTTCTGCCTTCATATAATCACTTCCACGTAATGAATATAATACCATATAATTTAAAAAAATATATAAAAAAACTTACTATTACGTAAATTTTTTATTCAACCATTTCTTCAATTGGATTGTCAATATTATTTTCAATATTTTCTTCATTTTTGTTAATTGGTTCATTGATATTTTTACAAACCGTAACAGTTAGTGAAGAAATTTCTGATACTAATGATCCTTTTCTTTCCCTTTGTTCTAATATCGTATTATTTATACAAATATTGCTTTCTTTATAATTAATATTAATAGTAATATTTCTGGTACTGTTCCAATTGTATAATTCATCTAAATTTTTATCAATGAAATTAGGTAATACATCTTCTCGTTGGCCATATTTATTTTTTCCAATTATTTCAATTTCATATAGTTCATTTACCGAAAAATCAAAGGTTTTAATTATTTCTGGTTTTTCTAGTCTTAATGTTACTTTCATAGCTTTAATAATAGCATTTAAACTATCTTCGTAATACATTTCAGCTGAAGTACCATAAACGTCAATGTTATAACCATTTAAGAAAGTTTTTTGAATATTGATAAAATCTTTTTCTCCTAAATTAATTTTAGTTAAAATATTTTTACCGACGTTATAAAAATTTAACATTTCTTTAGCAGACATATTTGTTTCAATATTGCGACTTATAGCATTTAACAAATTATAAAAACTATTAATATTTCTGATTCCTTTAGCTTTTTGAATCATTCCTTCCAAAACCAGTTGTTGGTTTTGAACTCTGGAATAATCACCTTTTGCAAATGCTTTTCTAATTCTGGCTAAAGCTAAAGCTTGTTCACCATTAAGATGTTGATATCCAGGTGTTAAACAAATCTCTCCAGTTCTATTACTATCATCAGCACAATATTTTTCTTTATTAGTTGGTTTAGGAACATCGACATATATACCACCTAAGGCGTCTACCAAGTCAACAACTCCTTTAAAATTAATTTTCATGTAATAATCAATATCTAAGGTAGTCCATTTTTCTATGGTATCAATCATACATTTGGTTCCATATCCAGCAGCTGAATTAATTTTATAACGACGATTATTATTACAAACAATAGGAACATACATATCTCTTGGAATACTAAAGGTAGTTGCTGATAATGTTTTAGGATTAAAACTAATAAGCATTAAAGTGTCTCCGTTAAATGCAGCATTTTGAGCTAAGCCGTCGCGCTCGGAATCTACACCCATTAAAAGAATAGTAAATGGTTCTGTAATTGGTTTATTTGAGGTTTCTCCGTATTCCTGTTTTTTCATTTTTTTAGAGTAAGAAGCGTAAATCTCTGTATCATCTTTGATATTGGTAAATTTTTCAATGTTATTATAAATTAAGACATAATTGGCGGTAATAAATATTCCGTCTATTTTTTGATCATATAAATCATTTAAAAGAGCATTATAATCATCATAATAAGTTATTTGATAATTGTTTTTATTCTTATTTAAATATTCCTTTGGTAGAATATGACCTTCAATATCGCTTTCTTCAGATATCATGCCTACAGTGTTAATTTGAGAAGTACTTGTAAGAGATATTAAGTTTGTTGTATAAATGGTTTCATCTTTGCTTATGGCATCTATGTATCCATAAGTTTTATTAATATAGTAATGAACTCCAAAATTAAATACTCCCAATATAATAGCAATAATATTGATAGTGATAATCATTCCATGTTTTTTTAATATTAAAAAAACAAAGTTTGAAACCGTATAAATTAAGAATAGAGTAAAAAAGACAAATAATAAAAAGAACCTTAACAAAGTTTCAATACCACTTAAAAGTAGTAAGCCTCTTGCTAATAATATTAAGCTTACTAAATATAGGAAAAATACTGCAAAAAAGAAAAATCTAAAATTTTTATTTGTTTTTTTAAGCTTTATTCCAAGATTCTTCATTTTAACCCCTATTCTTAATTTAGATTATACAATATTTTATATTATTTGGAAAGAAAAAATAGTATAAGCTTATTCTCTTATACTATTTATTTTGCTGAAATAATTTGATTTCATGACAGCGTCATTTAGTATCATTTTTCTTTTAACATCTATGTTAATTTGATTAATCTTTTCTTCAGATAATTTCTTACCAAATGAATATTCTCCATCTTTAATATAAGTCGAACCATTATACCAGCTACCATCTGGAAAGAATACTAATTCGCTATAATTTGGACTTAAGATGTCACTACCTAAATAATAATTTTGATAATAATCTACACCCATTAAATTTAAAATAGTAGGTAAAATATCTAATTGAGAATTTATTTTTTTGATAGTTTTTTTATGATCACCGTTACTCCAAATAAAGAATGGCGTATGATTAATTAACTGACTATCGGTTTTTTTATGTTTATCAAGAATGGTTTTATCTTCTAAAGTGTATAAGTAATGATCACTAAATGCTACTATTACAGTATTTTTTAACATATCTTTTTTAGCTAAATCTTCTAATAATAGTTTAATGAAATAATCGGTTTCTTTAGCTTGTAATTTTAAGCATTCCAGTTCAGTTAGTCCTTCTATATTTGTAAGAAGGCTACAAGTACCTTTAGAGCTGTTAAACGGCATATGAGCTGAATAAGTAATAATATAATTCATAAATAAACTATTATTTTCATTTTTAAATAGAAGTTTATTGAATTCTTCATTCAATATTAGTTCTCTATCTAGCCAGTAATTAGTATTTTCTTTATAAACTTTTTGATTTTTAAGGCTATAGAAATTATTATAACCAAAACTTTTATAATTGGCTGTTCGTGAATAATATTCTCCTGTATTCATATGGAAAGCATTTGATACATAATTATATATTTTTAATAAATTTGGTAAAGAATAACTATAATCATTACGACTGAATGAATAAGCACTTAAATTATAATTATATGCGGTAGAATAACCGGTATTAACCATGTATTCTGAATTAAATGTTGATCCACCACCGGAAGTAAATGAATAATGATTGGTAAAGTTTATAGAGTTTTTCATTAATTCATATGTTGTTGGCATTATTTCCGGAGTAATTAGAAAGTTATCGATACTTTCTAATTGAATAAGGATAAGATTTTTCCCGGCTAAGATTCCGGAATAATTATTTTTTTCATTAACTGTTGGATTATCAAAGTTTTCTTTTAAGATTTTTTCTTCTTCCGGAGTTATTTTCTCATTATTTCTGATAAAACTAACATAATAATCTCTTACAGTGTATTCAAATAATCCGGATACCATCATACTCTTATTATGATCATTAAAGGTATTGTAAACGGTACGTGGATTACGCCAGTCATCCCATTCGACACTGGTACGAATATTACCAAGTAGGTATGGTAAAGTAAAGTGTAATAACGTAAAACAAACTAATACAATAAATAATTTTTTTGTGTTAAATTTATCATTATGTTTAATATTTTTTAAACCTTTAATAGTTAAATATATACTTAAACAACTTATGAATATAACCCAAATCTTAACATTGGCCAAAATGGTATCAAGATAATCAATACCTTCTCCGGCTAAGAACATCACACTGAAATCAAAGAAAATTGTAAAATAAGAGAAATATATTGATTGAACTAAGAAAATAATTAAATAGAATACATAATAAAGTATGTAAATTGATTTACCTACTTTAGATTTAAATAATTTAGTTAAAGATAAAATTAATACTATCCAAATAATCGAAAATAGATTAGGAACGAATTTATAACAATGATAAAATTTAATTTGGGAATAATAGAAGAATCTTAAAGAAATATCTAATAAATATAATGATAAAAATAAATGAACATAACCGGTATTATCTTTTAAAAATTTCCATATTTTTTTAAAAGCTTTTATTAAATATTTTTTACTAGTCATAAACTTATTATAGAAATACTTATTAACATATTTATAAAGAAATAGTATTTCTAAAAGGATTAAACCGATAATTGATAAAATAATACCTAATGTAAAATATGGTGATTGATATTTAATAGTAATAGTATGATATCCTTTAGCAATAGGAAAACCGATAAAGGTATCATCAACTTTTTCATATTTAATTAAATCATCATCCAAATAAATTTTAAATCCTCTTTTTTCATATGGAATAGTTAGTTTAAAATAACCATCTTCTTTAACATCAATATCCCCGGTTAAGATAACATTATCTTTATTGCTTGTTTTTAAATTAGCTTCAGAAATCTGTTTCTTAATATTTTTTACACTATCATACTTTATAGTGTATAATTCTAGATTTTCTATTTCATATTTACCTGGAGAAAATACAACATTTAAAGTATCTATGTTTTTATCACTTGACAAAACATATTCAAAAGTATAATTGTTATTAAAATATTTCCAATCAGAACATGATAGGGCATTGGTAACGTTATTAATTGAGATATCTGTACTGCAGGCTGTACCTTTTTTAGGATATTTTATTTTAAAACGTATAATAAAAACATCATCTTTGCTAACTGGATTAGTAAGTTTTAATTTAGCTTGTCCATATCCGTCAGTACTTACATAGAGTGTATTATATAAAACTTCATATTTTAAATTATCTGTAGTTTCAATATTAAAATCAGTTTCATACATTTTTATATTGGATTTATATACATTAGATATACTTTTATTAACTATCACATAGTTTAGTAGAGCATCAATATTTTGTGGATAGCTTAAGGTATTAAATTCTCTTAGACTCATTATTTTATCAGAAGCATACCCGATAGGCAGAACATCTTCGTTTTCATATATTGAAATCCCATCTTTATTTTGAATTAAATTATAGCCTTTTAAAGAAGACTCATTAGTTATTATATATTTTACTCCGGTATAAATATTATATAAAATATTTTTAGGAGCAGATACGGTAAGATTATCGCGATTGATAATTTCGTTTTGAAAAATATTACGAACAAAATTAAAATAATGTTTATTGGATGTTGAAGAATACAAACTTGGTGATAATTGTTTAGTTGTATAAATTTGATTAACATTATATAGTTGATTTGTATAATCTGAAGTACGATGTACATTATCTTTGCTAATATTAGATACTAACTCTTTATAAACATTTGAATTACCTCGAGCAATAATATCGGAGTAATCATCACCTTTGTTCATTCGAATAAAACAAATCGAAGATATAACTAGAATTGGTATAAAAATAAGATTAGGTTTTTTATATAAATAAATTAAAGTCAGAGTTGTTAACAGTAGAGGAATATCAATCCATAAAAGTTTAGCATAAGAATAGCCAATAGCTGAATATATCATAAAAATAATAACTGGAATTATAATAACAATTTGCTTTTTAAAATTATATTTGTTTTTAAATAAATCATTTAAAAAATCGGCTATCACTAATAATGAAAGGGGAATAAAAGATAGAAAAATTTTACCATCAACATACATGAAAACATTTAATATAAAATTACAGATTGGAAAAGTTAACAATAATATTAATATTATTGCTAGAAATTTGTTTTCTTTTTTCTTTTTAAGTAAGAAAGATATAAGACTGACTATATAAATAAATGAAAGACCCATAGCCGAATATGAATAATAGAAAGTTGTTGTATAAGATAATTTAGGTATTAATAATTGCCAAATATTAGAGGTAACATTAGTATCTTGTCTACCTACAAAAGTAGTATATATGGTAGGTACCAGTAAAATAGCTGCCAATAGTATAGCAACAATACAAAAATATATTATTTTTAGAAGTGGTAAAAAACTTTTACAATTAATTTGCTTATTTTTTTGAAGTATTTTGTAAATAGTGTATATACCAATTACAATTAAAGACACCGGTCCGAAAAAGTAGCTGGTCATAATCAGTAAAAAAACATTGATAACGATAGGTATGGCTTTCTTATTTATAAAATAATTGTCTATAGCAATTAAAGTTCCTATTAAGAATGGTAAATAATTAACAAACATAATATGACGATGAGAATGGTAAATAATTGGGGCTAAAAGCACATACATTAAAGTAATAATAAAAGCTATTTTAGAATTATATTTATTATTAATCCATCGATATAATAAATAAGCTCCTAATAAAACCATTATTAAACTGATTATTTGGATATATGAAAACATAGGAATAAAAGGAAAAAGATATGAAAGTAATACTAAAGGGCTTAACAATCCATAATAAGAAAAATAATAGATATTTTGTCCCATGCCTAAATTAAAGGCAAAGTTTGGTAATATTTGTCCGGATTCGAAAAACATACGACGAAAATAATCTGGTAATACAGAATGTTGACTTAACCAGTCAACATTAGAACCAAAAGCATAGCCTTTTATTCTTAAGAATATAATAAATCCAATAATAATGAAAAGTATAATACTTAAAAAATAACAATCTTTTTTATTTAATTTTTTCATGTTAAAAACCTCGAAAACACATTGAATTATACCATAAAATTACTAAAATATCTATTTCTTTATTTGGATAATTAAAAGCACTGCCTTTTTTGGATTTAATATGTTATACTAAGTATATGGTAAGGCAGGTTATAAAATGAAAAATTTTTTTCAATTCATGATACCTATTTTAATTATTTTTGTTGTCGGAGTTATAATGTTACTTAACAATAAAAGTTATGATGATACAAAAAGATTATATATTAAATCTAATTCTATATCTAAAAATTTTGAAGTATATAGTGGTAAAAAATTATTTTTTGCTGAAGATGATGATAAATGTAAACTTAATGTAGAAGTTTTGAATGTAGATCGTGCTTTTATTAAAATAAATACGCCATATTTGTGGTCTATTGATAATAATGGAAATATTGATAAGACAGAGGCAAGACTATCAAATGTTATTTTAGTAGATGAAGATACTGTTTTTTATTCTTATGATGAACAAGTAAAATATATCTTTTCTTTTAAATAGGTTTTAACCTATTTTTTTATGTCATTTTTTAGTATATTAATGCTATTATATTAGCATATAAATGTGTTATTATATGATATAATTAAAAAGGCAGGTGACTTCATATGAAGAAATATCTTTTATTCATATTTTTGTTATTACTACCACTAAATGTTGAAGCTAAAGACCAATTTATTATTAAATGTGATCAAGCAACTTTTAAAGAATTTGAAGATTTTGCATGCCGTACTAATGTAGAAACTGTTTTTGAATTTAATAAAATAACTTTTGAATTAGAATTAAGTAAGGGTATATCATTAGATGAAGTAAGAAGTAATTTTACCGGATTATGGGAAATTTCTGCTGATAAAAATTTAATAACTGCCAAAACTAAAAACAATATTTTGGTAAGTGAATTACAAGAATTTGGAATACTCTTATTAAGTACAATGGATTATGGGGAACAACGAATTAAAATTAAAAATATTACTTTAACTAATAGTATCGATAATACTACGCAAAGTTTAGAAAATGCCGAGACAGAAATAAAAATATTATCATCAGAGAATCAATTAAAAAACATTTACCTTAATAGTGAAGCAATAAGTAAATTTAATTCAGAAATATATACATATAAAGTAAATATAGACAATAATATCGAAAAAATAGAAATAACAGCTGATTTAATTAATGAAAATTCTAAGATCACCGGAGTAGGAGAAATAAAAATAGAAGCTAACAATCCGGTTACAGTTGTTCCCATTACGGTAAAAAGTGAAACAGGAATAACTAGAATCTATTATTTATATTTAGTTAAAGAAATTATAGATACAAATCTTACAGCTGACTCTATTGAATTAACTGATTCCAAGAAAAATCTTATTGATTTTGAATTTAATCCTAATATATATGAATATCAAATCGAAGTTGATAGTAATATCACATCTTTAAATTTAAATGTTATGTTGTCTGACAGTCTTAGTTTAGTTAAAGACTATGGTAATCGAAAAATTGATATTCATGATGGTGATAATGCAGTTTTAATAAAAATAAAAAATAAAGATAATGAAGTAAGAACCTATGTGTTAAATATTACTAAATTATTGTCTAATAAATCGGCTAATTTTTACTTAAAAACATTAGAAATTGATAAATATGAATTGAAGTTTAGTAAAAAAGTTAAAGTATATTATTTACCAATTAAAAAATCTACCAAGAAATTAAATATTAACGCTACCGCTGAAGATAAAAAAGCAACTGTTAATATAATAGGTAATGAAGATTTAAAAGAAGGTAGCATTGTTAAAATTTTGGTTAAAGCTGAAAATGGTAGTAAGTTTACCTACCAAATTCACATTAAGTGCTTAAAACATAATATTTTTAAAACCATTTTATTTATTGCTTTGTTGTTATCACTGATAGGATTAATTTATATTGGATATAAAAAATATTATCTTGCTAAGAAGAAAAAGCAACGTGCAACTAAAAAGAAAAGTACTGGAGTTAAGAAACCAAAGAAGAAAACTAAAAAGAAGACTACTAATAGAAAAAAAGCAAAAAAGAAAAGAAAAAAATCCAAAAAAACAGTATCTAAAAAGTCGAATTAAAATAATTCGACTTAAGGAGGATAAAAAAGATTTGGATATAGAGAAGCTTATGATATAATTATTTAGTATTTAGGGGTATTAATAAAAGAAAGCTGGAATAGAAAGTGTATTTTTGCTTTCTCTACTATAAAATATTCAGGTTTTAAAAAAGTGAATAGGAAAGTAGCACAAATAAAATTGATTTGCATATTAAAAATGCGAAATATTAAAAAGCGTATAGGGATGTGACTTAGTTGGTTAATTTTTTTAAAGGTGTTTTAGGTGGAATCGGTAACATTGTACCGGGTTTAAGTGGCAGTGCATTACTGGTTATCTTAGGTATATATCAAGAAAGTATTAATGCCATTACCGAATTAATAAAATTTAAAAATTTAAAAAAGAATATTTTGTTTTTAATGCCTATTGGTATAGGCGTTATAGTAGGAACTGTGTTATTTGGAAATATCCTTTTATTTCTATTAGAAGAATATCCAATGCCTACTTCATATTCATTTATGGGATTTATTTTAGGAACTATACCTTTGTTATTCAAAGAAGCCAACAAAGAAGGATTTAATATTAGATTTGTAATACCTATGATAATAACGTTAGCCATTGGGATCATTTTATTAAATTTAAATGATTATAATGGTGCGCAAGCGGAAACATTAACCTTTATAGAAAAAATGACGTTAGGTTTTGTCCTTGCTGGATCAACAATTATTCCCGGTATCAGTAGTACAGTTTTATTAAGTTTATTAGGTTTTTATGATTTTTATTTAACGGCTATAGCGCACGTTGATATTATCGAATTATTCCCGGTAGTAATAGGACTGTGTATAGGAGCGATAATTTTTGTTTTATTAATGCATTTTTTGTTAAAAAAGTTATATGGTTATACTTATTACGCCGTATCAGGTTTCTGCATCGCAACAATTCCGGCAGTTCTACGTGGCAAAGTGGGATTTGATTTAATAACCTTCATAAGCATTGTATGTGCTATCTCAGCATTTGCCATGACTTATATGGTTAGTAAGAAAAGTTGTAAATAAAGCAAATTTGCTTTATTTTTTTATGGTATACTATAGATAGTAGGAGGCAGCTAAATGAAAAAGTTATTATCGTTAATTTTATTTTCTATTTTCCTAACTATAGGTGTAATGGCAATTATTAACTCTAAACCAGCAAAAGTAATCGAAAAAGAAAAGACAGTAGATTTAACTAATTATAAAATTGATTTAAAAACTTTAGATTTACAAATAATTGAAAAAGAAAATTGTGTCAAAGAAAAAGAGTTATATTATGAAGAAAATGATTTAAAATATTACACTTCATGTTTGACAAAAATTACAGATAATAATGGTGTAGATTTAAAAAAACTACTTGAAGCTGGAAAAATCACTTTTGAAGATATTTTTTCTACGTATACAAAAGAGCCTGTAGTCTTCTATGATGGTGGTAGTAAAGAATACTATTTTAATAATTTAACAATTATAAAATGTCACACTTTAAATAGTATTAATGATGTAATTATCGGTAGCCCAATAACTTCAATAGTTGAAGGCTTTTGTGATGATAATTTTAAAATCATCGATTTAGCTGTTTGCTCATTTAATAGAACCTATTATTTAAAAGCGAAAAAGGATAAAGCTGATGATGAAAGCACGTATGTTGTAGTTAAAGATCAAAATGGCAAAGAGGCTAGTGTAAAAATTAAAAATTATAATGTTAGAAATTTAACATTTGATACGGAATATGTTTTTGTATTTGATAATTATAAAGAAATTATTAAAGATTCCAAAATAGAAGACATTTTTGAAAACTATGATTTAAGAGCTTATGGCGAAAAAAAGTATTATACTGAAGGAAATTTAAATGAACCAATATGCATGCCAGTATCAAACTATTTGAAGAAAAAAGCTTATTTATATTTATCTAAAGAAAATCAAAAAGAAATAGAGCATTATGTTTTAGCTGAAACCGATTATAAGTTAATAAAGGAATTAGTTTATTATGATAAAAACAATAAAAAGAATAAAATAAAAAATACTGAAGTAATTTATATAAAATTCACTAAAAAAGATAATTCTCATATTACAGTTGTTGTTGATTTTAAAAACAAAGAAATTTTAGGAGAAATTCTTTAAAAAAATTCTATTACATATTTAATTAATTCGACTTTTTTTATTTAAACTTTTCAAAAGCCTTTTTTTAATTAATTATGAGAATAAATAATATTAAAATAAAAAAATTCAACTTTTTAGTTGAATTTAATTAACTAATGGAGCAAGCAACCAGAATCGAACTGGCATCTCAACCTTGGCAAGGTTGCATAATAACCATTATACTATGCCTGCGTACGTACATATATTAACAAAAAATTATATGATATTCAAGAGAAAATTAACGCATTATGTTAAGTTATGATTAATAAAGAAGAAATACTACTATTAAATATGAATATATGCTACAATTATTAAAGATATGAAAAATATAAAGAAAGTGATTAATAAGATAGGAAAATCTTTTATTAGTTTTGTGAAATATAATAGGCAGTATTGTTCTTATGTTGTCCTTTCTTTATTATGCTGTTTAGTTATTAGATTTTATACTATTGGTGGAATTCAAAAAGTTCAACCGTTTTTGATTGATTTGGGGTTTATTGTCACTTTAGGATCATTTGGGTTCTTTTATAAACCTCAAAAACAGTTTGGCTATTATTTAATTTTAATGATTATTTATACTACTATGGGTGTTGTTAATGCAGTGTATTACACATTCTATAATTCTTTTGCCTCATTCAGTTTACTTACTACTCTAGGTCAAGTAGGTGAAGTCGGAGATGCTGTTTTTGATAAGATGAGATTTATTCATTTTATATATTTATTGTTTCCGATAATGTTTATCGTTATTCATAAGAAATTAGCAAATAAAGATTACTTTAATTTTATAGCGAAATTTGAAAAGGGAGATAAATTATTTAAACAAAATTTATTTACTGGAATAATTATTTTTGCTGTCAGTGCAGCTACCTTGTCAGCTACTGCTTTTAGCAGATTATCTAAACAGTGGAATCGTGAATATATTGTTGATACATTTGGAATTATAGCTTATCAAACCAGTGATTTAGTCAATACTTTAAGACCGACTATTACATCATGGTTTGGATTCGACGTAGCTTTTAAGAATTTTCATGATTATTATGCCGAAAACCGATTACCAAAAAGTAATAATAGTTATACCAATATCTTTAAAGATAAAAATGTTATCTTTGTTCATATGGAAAGTATGACGTCTTTTCTGGTTGATTTAACTATTAATGATACAGTTATTACTCCTAATTTAAATCAGCTAACTAAAGAAGGTTTATACTTTGCTAATTTTTATCCTCAAGTAGGAGTAGGAACCAGTAGTGATACGGAGTTTACTTTAAATACCTCTTTAATGCCAGCTTCTACCGGAACTGTATTTGTTAATTATTTTGATCGTAAATATATTACTTTACCTAGTTTATTAAAAGATAAAGGATATTATACCTTTAGTATGCATGGTAATAAAGCTACGATGTGGAACCGCAATAAAATGCATCCTTCTTTGGGTTATACAGACTTTTATTCTAAAACTTCATTTGAAATAGATGAAATAGTAGGATTAGGTTTATCTGATAAATCTTTCTTTAAACAAGTTATGCCAATATTAAAAGGTATTGAAGATAATAATCAAAATTATATGGGAACAATAATTACTTTATCCAATCATACTCCATTTAAAAATAATGAAATGTTTGAACAAATAAATTTAATAAATGGTGAATTTAATTACTTAGAAGAAACCAGATTAGGGGATTATATTCGTAGTAGTCATTATGCTGATGAAGCTTTAGGTGACTTCATTTCTTATGTTAATGAAAGTGATTATTTTGATGATACTATATTTATATTTTATGGAGATCATGATCCTAAATTATCATTAAAAAATTATCACGATTATTATAATTATAATTTTGAAATTGGAGAAATACTAACAGAAGAAGATGAAAATTATATTATATACGATTATTATTCAAATGAACTTAATAAAAAAACGCCATTTATAATTTGGGGTAAAAATTATAAGCCAAGTCAAAAAGTAGATTATTATATGGGAATGATAGATATTATGCCTACTATCGGTAATATGTTAGGTATATATAATCCCTATGCTTTAGGTCACGATATTTTTGAAATTAAAAATGATAATATTATTGTTTTTACTAATGGTAATTATTTAACAAATAAGCTATACTATAATAGTTCTAAAGAAGAGTACCGAGCGATGAGTTTAGACGAAACCTTAAGTGAAGAATATTTAAAAAAATGTAAAGAATATGCCGATAAATTAATTGAGATATCTAACGGAATTATTGTTCATAATTTAATTAAAGAAGATCTTAAGGAGGAATAGAAAGTGAAAAGGGGATTATTAATATTTGCACTGGTAGTAGCTTTTATTTATTCGGTGGGAGGAATATATTTTTACTTTTTTGGTACAGAAAAGATTGAACCGGTTAAAAATATATCTTTAATTGAAGAATACGGATACAATTTAAAATCCAATGCTACTGAATTAATGAAAACAGAATTTGATGTTTTAAAAGCAAATTTAGAAAGTGATACTATCGATGAAGAAGCTTATGCGTTAAGCATAGCTAAATTATTTATTATTGATTTATATACAATGAATAATAAAATAAATAAATATGATATTGGTGGAATAGAATATGTTTATCCTTCTGGAGTAGATAACTATAAACTTAAATTAACCGATACTTTATATAAATATTTAGAAGAAAATAGTACTGGTAAAAGAGAACAAGAACTTCCGGAAGTAGTTTCCATTAATATAGAAAATATTGAAGAAATTGAATATGAGTTAGAAAAAATAAAATATCCCGGTTACAAAGTTACTTTAAAATGGGATTATCTAAAAGATTTAGAATATGATACAACTGGAAAAGTAATTGTCATAAAAAAAGACAACAAATATTATATTACGGAAAAAAAATAAGAAGCAGGTATGCTTCTTTAATCATGTCGGTCTAAATCCATTAGTAATATGCCTATATTAATTAAACTAGCTAGACCTACCAAAGAATAGATTACGCGTGGAATCATTGAATCAACTCCAAATATAGCTTCAATGATATTGAAGTCTAACAATCCAATCAAACCCCATGTAATACCACCAATTATTGTAATACATAAGCATATTTTTTGTAATAATGTCATACCTAACCTCTTTTCTTAATTTTAGTTTGAGTAATTATGAATAAATTATACATTTAAAAATATATTTTATTGTAGGA
Organism: Mollicutes bacterium; assembly: GCA_012520055.1. Taxonomy (GTDB): domain Bacteria; phylum Bacillota_I; class Bacilli_A; order RF39; family UBA660; genus DUUS01. The sequence continues at coordinate 12,218 of JAAYPA010000004.1, read as the reverse complement.
GGTTAGGATGAAAAAATATATCGTATTATTTTTATCGTTATTATTTATAATTACGGGATGTGGCAAGGGAGAAAGTGCTAATATTAAGGAAGAATTTATTAGAAACATAGAAAAAAAAGATTCTTATTTAGTGAAAGGTACAATGAATATTATCAGTAATGAAGATACTTTTTCTTATAATATTGTAGCTGCTAAATATAAAGATTATTATCGTGTTAATCTGGTAAACACTATTAATAATCATGAACAAGTTATTTTAAAAAGTGATGAAGGAGTCTACGTTGTTACACCATCATTAAATAAGAGTTTTAAATTCCAATCAGAATGGCCAGATAATGGATCACAAGCTTATCTTTTAGATTCTCTTGTTGATGATATAACGTCTGACCAAAATAGTAAAGCAGTTAAAGGTGATAATGGTTATATAATTACGGCAAAAGTAAATTATCCTAATAATGCTAATTTAGTCAGTGAAAAAATATATGTGGATAATAAAGCTCAAGTACAAAAAGTAGAAGTATTGGATGCATCTAATAATGTTAAAATAACCGTAAATTTTACCAGTGTTGATTATAAACCTACTTTTAACAGTGATTATTTTGATTTAGAAAGTTTAATTGATGAAGATTGCTGTAATGAAGAAACAACCGGTAAAAACATTGATGAAATTATTTATCCTCTATATATACCGAAAAACACATATTTATCTTCAAAAGATACTATAAATACCAATACAGGTAACAGAGTAATTTTAACATTTACCGGTGAATCACCATTTACTTTAATAGAAGAAGTATCGGCACCTAGTAATGAATTTGAAATTATACCTGTATATGGTGAACCTTTAATGTTAAGTGATACGTTTGGGGCATTATCTGCAAATTCTCTATATTGGACCAGTAACAATATTGATTATTATCTATCAAGCGATAAATTATCTAGTACTGAATTACTAACGATTGCTGAAAGCATATCCAATGGATCTTTAACTGTTGCAGGAGATAAATAATTTTTAACCGCTTTCGGCGGTTTTTTTATTGTAAGTTTTTATACTTTAAAATGATAAATAATGAGAAAAAACTTAAGTAAAAATATTCATCCGCAACTAATAGTGAGAAAATATTGCGCATTTTATTGACATTTTTTACCAATAATGGTAATATATGGGCGTAATTTTTATTTGGTGGGGGGGAGCTAATTTTATGTTAAAAGTAATCGCGTGTGATCTAGATGGAATTTTTACTGACCTTTTTTTATACCAAATTTGGATGGTTTATGATTATTATGTTTCAAAAGGTTTAACAGTACCGGAAATCAAAAATCCGGAAGAATATGATATAACCAAAGTTTTTGGAATACCTAAAAATGAACGTAATGCGATTTGGTTAGAATATTATAAGCCTTATTGTCAACGTTGTATGGCTCATGAACAAAGTTTTGAAACAGCTAAAGAGTGGCAAGGTGAAGGAAGAAAAGTACCTTTAGTTACTGGAAGGGCATTTGCTACTTTACCAATTATTAAATATTTTATCAGACGTTGGGTTAATGAATGGCTTGAACTATATAAATTTAAACCAGATGGTATATACTGGGTTCCTGAAAAAGATTCAGGAATATATAAAGCAAAAGTATGTCATGATTTAAAAGCTGATATTATTATTGATGATAAAGCAACCAATTTTGATTATTTATTAGATGTTTGTCCGGTTGCTACTTTAAATACCCCATGGAATATAGACTATTATGCTCAAGATAAACCAAATGATTTATATCGTGCTAATAATTGGTTACAAATAAAAGAAATAATTCAAACACTAGATATTAATAATCCATATGAAATAGCCGGATTACTTTTAAATAATAGAGTACTAGTTGAAGAATATAAACGTATGTTTAAAGATATTGAATACCCACCTAAGAGTTTATTAATAGGAAAAGAAGATATTAAAACCTTGAAAAAATTAAATAAGGCAGCCTAGATAAGAAAGTTAGGGAGGAATTATATATGTGGATAAAACCAAAAGTAGATAATAGAGTTCATTTACACCATTATGGTGATGTACCAGCTAATTTAAATTATAGTGATGTTAAATCTATTGGAGAAGTAATATTTGATAGTTGTGAAACATATCACGATTATGTGGCTTTAAAATATATTTTAAGTGGTAATGTGCATACAGAAAATTACACAAAATTTGCAGAACAAATTGAATTAGCAGCTAAAATGTTAAAACTTAATGGTATTAATAAAGGTGATAGAATAATGGTTCTTTTACCATTTTTACCAGAAGATTATCATATAATATATGCGATAGCTGCAGTTGGTGCAACTGCAGTACCTATACATCCTGAAATTAGAGTGAAATCTCAATTAATTGAACAAATACGAGAAGTTAATCCTAAAATGATTATTTGTTTAGATAGAAATGTTCAGTTATTAGATTCAATATTTAGTGAATATAAACAACTTGGTGAACGTATACACAAAGTATTATATGTTAAACCTGTAGATTCTTTCAAAATGAATGGAATTGCAAGTGTTATAAATCCGATAGTAGATTATAAATATCAAAAGAGTGGAGAAGCACCAGAAAAATTTAATCTTACATCTAATAAATTTGCATCATATAGAGCAGAAATAAATAGTGCTAAAAATTATCAAGGTACATACATGGCAAATGTTAAACCTGAAGATGATTATGCTATTTATTATACTTCTGGTACAAGCGGTAAAAAACCGGCAGGGATTATTCTTAGCCATGCTAATTCATTTGCTTATTTAAAATCAGGTACGGCTATATCTAACTGTGTAGAACCTGGAGATAGTGTATTAAATACTCCTGGACCTTTCCATTGCTTTGGTGCAGAGACAGGTAGAAACGTTACTTTAGCTTCCGGAGCTACGCAAATAATAGTTCCAGATCCTAAAAAATTTAAAGAAATAGCAGCAGTAATGAAATCTGAAAAGCCATCTCATGTGGTTTCAGTACCAAAACTACTAAATTTATATAAAGAATCAGGCTTATTTGATGATATATGTTTAGATTTTGTAAAAAGTTTAATTTGTGGCGGTGGTAAAATGGGTACTGCTACATCTGAATATTGGAATGCAAAATTAAAGCATACTCAAATAAGAGAAGGTTATGGTTCTACTCAATTATGTGGTGGAATTTGTATTAATACTAAAACACTGCAAATACCACGAACTATAGGGATACCGGCTCCAGATGTATATTTTATGTTAAAAGATCCGGAAACAGGCGAAATAATAAATGAGCCAAATAAACCGGGAGAACTTTATGTATCCAGTCCAACTTTAATGAAAGGATTATTAGGAAATCCTAATCCTGATTGTCTGATTACGGATGAAGATGGTGTTATTTGGTATAAAACAAATGATTTAGTTTCTTATGATGAAAATGGCTGGTATACATTTATTGATCGTTGTGATGATATTATCAATTTAGATAGTGGTAATTTAGTAAATCCAAGTAAGATAGAAGATATATTAGATAAACGAGGATTAGAAACATATGTTATCTTCCAAACTAATAATCATCCTAAAAATCAAGGTGCTGATCGAATTGTTGTTGCTATTGAATATGCTGGTGATTTAGAAGATATCAAATTGTTACAAGAAGTTTTAGAAAAAGACTTTGCTGATAATTTAAACAAGTATGAAATTCCTGCAGAAATAACAGTTATGGATAGATTACCTATAAATGGTAATGGAAAATATAAAAAGAGAGAAACCATTGACAAATATTTTGATGGTGAATTTAGATTGAATTTGGTGTTAAACAGATGAAAATACAAGAGGTTTTAAAAGGACCTGAGTTAGATGACTTAACTCTTTCAGAAAAAATTCAATATTGTAAAGAGTTAAAAGAACTGGTTTTATCTTTACCGTTTGATGAAAAAGAAGCAAAGTTGTGTGAAGAAAGATATTTAACTTTATTAGATATATGTTTGCCAATATTTAAGACAATATTTAGACCAAATATTAATTTTCATACAACTGAATTACCTAAAGGGCCAAATATAGTTATATGTAATCATTTAGATTCATATGATCAAATTCCTTTAAGTTGCGCCGTACCAAAACTTCCTTTACATTATATGATTGCGGAAAGTTTTGAAGGTACATTGAAAGGTCAGCAGTATAAAAAATTAGGAGCTTTTGTAGTCGATCGGAATTCTGACGAAGGAAAAAGACTAGGATACATTGAAGCGTTAAAGTATTTATTTCGTGGTTTTAGTGTTGCTTTAATGCCAGAAGGACATCGTTGGATTGTTTACGGCAGTGACGGTACTGTTCAGAAATTCCATTCTGGTTTTGCATCTATGGCTCAATTGACCGGTGCTAATGTGATACCAAACGCCATTAATAATGATTTTAGAATTGGAAAATTGTATGTTAATAGAGGAGTTCCATTTAAAATAAATTTGGAAGATAAAGTTATTGACAAAACAAACGAGTCCCATCAAATTGTTACTGATTTATGGCAAGAAAATAGAAATAAAGGTGCTTTAATTCGTACTAAAAAAAGGTAATATTAAAGTTTGAAATAACTTTCAATATTTCTTTTTTTTTGTTATAATTATGTAAGGTAGGCGGTTAGATGGTAAGTAGTATATATTTTCAAACTTTGTCGTTATTTTATATGCTCCTATTAACAATTGTCTTTTTCAGTAAAAAAAGAATAAAGTCAATTGAGAATACTTTTTTCGTTACGCTTATTTTTACTAATTTAATTGGGTTGGGTTTAGATATTGCCAGTACATACCTTGCTTATGTAAATGTTAATAATCCTCTTTTAAATCCATTATGTAAACTTTATTTAATATATTTAATATTTGTCTGTTTGATTTTTACGGCTTACGTTTTATTTGTATCTACAGTAGATCCTAAATTAGAATTTGAAAAACAAAGAAATAAAGTTAGAAAATTATTAATTATTATTATACCGTTATTTGTAATTCTTTCAATTATTGTTTTCTGCATCCCTCTTTATAATGTCAGTGAAAATGGTATTATTTATACTAAAGGGCCAGGCGCCGATTTAAATTTTATTGTTGTAGGAATATGTGCCGTTATTTGGATTATTAGTTTAATATGTAATTATAAGACAATTATCAATAAAAAATATTTACCTATTTTTTCTTTAATTATTTGTGTTATAACCGCTGGATTATTGCAAAATGTTAAACCAGAATTATTAATCGTTACTTCTATGTGTTGTTATGTTGTTTATATTATGTTTTTTACTATTGAAAATCCAGACATGAAATTAATTAATGAGTTAAATATTGCTAAAGAACAAGCGGTTAAAGCTAATAATTCCAAAAGTGAATTCTTATCTAGTATGTCTCATGAAATAAGAACACCTCTTAATGCTATAGTAGGTTTTTCTCAAATTCTATTAGAGAAAGAAAACTTACCGGAGGATTCAAAAGAGGAAGTTAGTGATATTGTCATGGCTTCACAAACTCTTTTAGAAATAGTTAATGGTATTTTAGATATTTCAAAAATTGAAGCAAATAAACTAGAAATAATCAGTAATGAATATAGCACGCATAAAATATTAGATGATTTGGTAGCTTTAACCAAAGCAAGAATGGGAGAAAAACCGTTAGAATTTAGAACTAAGTTCGATCCAGCTCTTCCGGAGTATTTATTTGGGGATGCTTCACGTGTTAAACAAGTTATTTTGAATTTATTAACTAATTCAGTAAAATATACTAAAGAAGGTTATATTGAATTTAAAGTTGATACTATTTTAAAAAATGATATCTGCCGATTGATTATTTCGGTAGAGGATTCCGGAATTGGTATTAAACCGGAACAAATAAATAAATTATTTAGAAAATTTGAAAGACTTAATGAAAGCGGTAATACTTCTATTGAAGGAACCGGTTTGGGTCTTGCTATCACTAAAAAATTGGTGGAACTTATGAATGGAAAGATATTTGTTCAAAGTATTTTTGGAAAAGGTTCTAAGTTCACCGTAGTTTTAGATCAAAAAATTATATATAAAGCAAAAGAAACAACTACCACAAACAATAATAGTAATATTTCAGAAAGTTTAAATGTTAAAGATAAAAAAGTTTTAGTGGTTGATGATAATAATTTAAATTTAAAAGTAGCAGAAAAATTACTTACATCTTATGGACTTCAAGTAGAAACTATTAATAACGGATTCAGTCTAATTGATAAAATGAAGGCTGGAGAAGTTTATGATTTAATTCTTTTGGATGATATGATGCCAAAAATGAGTGGTACAGAAACTCTTAAAAATTTACGGCAACTTCCAACTTTTTCAATTCCAACAGTAGCTCTGACTGCTAATGCTATTGAAGGAATGAGGGAAAAATATCTTTCAGAAGGTTTTGATGAATACTTAGCAAAACCTATCGAGAAAACAGAATTAAATCGCATAATAGCAAAATATTTAAGTAAATAAGGAGTGAGATTGATGAAGGATAAAAATATTTTAATTCAAAACGGGGTAGACATTGAAAAAAGTTTGGAACTATTTGGGGATATGGAGATGTATGATGAATCCCTTGGGGACTTTTTAGCAGAAGTAGATAATAAACTTTTTAAAATCAGTCATTTTAAAGAAAAAGGAGATATGCCTAATTATGCAATCTTAGTTCATTCTTTAAAAAGTGATGCCAGATATTTTGGATTTGTTAAGTTGGCTGAACTGGCTTATGCTCATGAGTTACAAAGTAAAGCTAATAATACAGCATTTGTTAATGAAAATTATGATGCTTTAATGGCAGAAGCAAATCGTATTGTGGCACTAGTTAAACAATATTTAGTATCAGGAGCGGCACCTACTCCTATTGTTAAACAACCTGAACCTAATGTTCAAATAAATAATGAATATATTTTGGTTGCTGATGATTCTGATATTATTAAGAATTTTGTTAAAAATATTTTTACCGGACAATTTAATGTTTTGTGTGCCAATGATGGTGCTGAAGCTATTAAATTAATTGAAGAACATTCATCTTATATCAAAGCGGTACTACTTGATTTAAATATGCCTAACGTTGATGGTTTTAAAGTTTTGGAATATATGAAAGAAAAAAATCTTTTCTTATTAATACCCGTTTCAGTTATTACCGGAAACGATAACAAAGAGATTGATTTAAATGCTTTCCAATATCCGATAGTTGATATTTTGAAAAAACCTTTCAGTGAACAAGCTGTTAAAAATATTGTAGATAAAACAATAAATTTTTCATCCAGACATTAAGATGACATTGTCATCTTTTTTATGAAATATTATTTTTCGACACGTCAAGACAAAATTTGACGTAAATTGACAATTAATTTTCTGGTATATTGACACATTTTATAATATAATGATTTTGACGTGCAGTAATAGAAGGGAAAAAAATGGAAAAAGAAATACGAGTTTTTGTTGTTGATGACAATCAAAACGTTGTCAAAGCAGTAGAAGAGTATTTTAGTAGTCACGTTAGAATTAATGTAGTAGGTAAAGCATCAGATGGAGAGGAGGCTTTAGCGAAGCTAACAAATCAAAAAGATAATTATGATTTGATAGTTATGGACTTAATCATTCCCAAAATGGATGGTTTAAGTGTACTTGAAGAATTAAAGAAAAAAAATATCAATAAGAAAAGCATAATTGTCACTGGTATGAATTCACTTGAAGTAATTAAAAAATGTGCAGAAGTCGGTGTCAGCTATTATATGCTTAAACCATTTAGGTATGAAGATTTAGAAAGTCATATCATAAGTGCCATGACAGCCAAAGATAATAGCTTAATTGTCAAAGACAAGGATTTAAAGCAAGCAATTACTACATTATTACATTCTTTAGGCATTCCATCTCACATTAAAGGTTATCTCTATATTCGTGATGGTATTGATTTAATGTATAATCATCCATCTATGATTGGAGCGATAACTAAAGAGTTGTACCCTGAGATTGCTCAAAAATATGATACTACAACGAGTCGTGTCGAAAGAGCAATCAGACATGCTATCGAAGTCAGTTGGTCCAGAGGTGATTATGACTTAATGGAGGAGATATTTGGTCATTCGGTTGACTATGATAGAGCCAAACCAACTAATTCTGAATTTATAGCAACACTAGCAGATAAGTTAAGATTAGATCATTTTGTTGAATAGTTTTAAAATATTATCCTCATTATAAACATATAGTTTGTAAGGAGGATTTTTTAATGGATAAATGTTATAACAAAGCAGTTATTGAAATATTAAAAGATGCTGAAAATGAAATGTTAGATTTACATCATCCTTACGTTGGTACAGAACATTTATTACTTTCATTACTTAAAAAAGACAAAATAAAAAAGATTTGTTATAAGTATAATTTGACATATACTAATTTTAGAAATTGTTTAATAAATGTTGTGGGTATGTCAAGTAAACGAAGTGAACAAATTTTATATACTCCTTTGCTAAAATTAGTTATTGATAAAGCTTATAACAAGTCATATGATGATCATCGTGATATGGATGAATTATATCTTTTAACTGCTCTATTTAATGAAACAGATGGTATAGCACTTAGAATAGTTGATAACATGGGTATTTCTGTTAAAGAAGTAACCAAAGAATTAAATAAACCTTCTTTTACGACTGAATTAGGTATAAATTTAAATGAGAAATATAGTGATGATAAAATCCTATTAAGAGAAAAAGAAATCAAAGAAATTATGCAAATCCTTTTACGTCGTAATAAAAATAATCCTTTACTAATTGGTAAAGCCGGAGTAGGTAAAACAGCTATAGTTGAAGAACTAGCCAGAATGATTAAAAAGGGTGAAGTACCAAACCGTTTAAAAGATAAACAAATTATTTTAATTAATACAGCTTCCTTAATAGCTGGTACCAAATATCGTGGTGAATTTGAAGAAAGAGTTAATAATTTAATCAAAGAAGTAATCAATCAAAAAAATATTATCCTATTTATTGATGAAATTCATAATATTGTTAAAACTGGAGCATCAGATGGTTCAATCGATGCAGGAAATATTTTAAAACCATATTTAGCACGCGGAGATTTATCAATAATCGGAGCAACTACTATAAGTGAATATAATGAATATATAAAAAAAGATTCTGCTCTATGTCGCAGGTTTGCTCCGGTAACCATTAATGAACCAACTTTAGATGATATGAAATATATATTATCAAAAATAAAAGATAGTTTTGAAAAACATTATAATATTAAAATTTCCAAGAAAACAATTAGTTTTTTAATAAAAGAATGTGATAAATACTTACCTAATCTTTATAATCCTGATAAGTGTATTGATATCTTAGATACAACTTGTTCTAAAAAAACTTTGGATAATTATCAGAACTTACATACAGAGCTAATCCTTATGGAAAAGGATATTCATGATATTATTTCCTCTCGGATTAATTTATCTTGTTATGATACAGCAAAACTTGAAAGTTTAAAAGAAGATTTAATTACCAAATATAATGAACAAATAATTAAAAATATTATTAATATTTTAAAAGATAATAAACCAAACAGATATATGATTTTAAATGGTGTAGAAAAAAATAAGAAGGAAGAAATTATTAAATCGATAGCTAAATCTTTAAATATTCATTTAATTAATATTGATTGCCGAGATTATAATGATGAATACAGTGTTAATAAACTTTTAGGTAATAATAATCTATATGATGAATTAAATGAATTTCCTTTTTCAATAATTATTTTCAATAATTATCAAGATGCCGGCAAAATTTTATATAATTTAATAGATACAATGATTAACAATGGTTATATTTCCAACAACAAAAATGAAAAGTTATTATTAAATAATACGATTATATTCTTATTTAATAATGAATGTAAGAGTCCAATAGGATTTAATCAAGATAATAATCTTTTATTTGCAAGCTAAAAATGATAAAATAAAAGTAGTTGGAGGTAAATATGAGATTTTATAATACATTAACAAAAAAAGTAGAAGAGTTTAAACCACATCGTGACGGAGAAATAATATTTTATACTTGTGGTCCGACGGTTTATCATGATCAACATATTGGTAATATGCGTAATTATATTGGCCATGATATTTTAGATAAAACTTTAAGATATTTAGGTTATAAAGTTAAAAGAATTATGAATATTACCGATGTAGGTCATTTAACTGGTGATTCTGATTATGGTGAAGATAAGATGGTTTTAACTGCCAAAAAAGAAAATAAATCAGTTTTAGATATTGCAGCTTATTTTACAGATAGATTTTTTGTGGATTTTGATTTAGTTAATAATAAAGTACCAGAAATAGTATCTCCGGCTACTAAACATATTGACAAATATATAGAGATTACAAAAACTTTAATAGATAAAGGATATGCTTATTTATCTGGTGGTAATGTTTATTTTGATACTTCAAAATTAACAGATTATTATCAATTAACCAACCATAAAGAAGATGAATTAATTGTCGGTGCTAGAGAAGATGTAGAAAACGATCCTAATAAAAGGAATAAAACTGACTTTGTACTTTGGTTTACTAAATCAAAGTTTGAAGATCAAGAATTAAAATGGGATTCTCCTTGGGGTATGGGATATCCGGGATGGCATATGGAATGTACCGGGATTTCAATTAATCATGGTGGAGAATATCTTGATATTCATGGCGGTGGAGTAGATAATATTTTCCCACATCATACTAATGAAATAGCTCAAAGTGAAGCTTATTTGGGCCATAAATGGTGTAATTATTGGTTCCACAATGAACATTTATTAGATGAATCAGGTAAGATGAGTAAAAGTAAAGGAGCAACCTTAACCGTTTCTTTATTAAAAGAAAAAGGTTATAATCCTTTAAGTTTTCGTTTTATGTGCTTAAATAGTCATTATCGTAAACAACTAGTGTTTAGTTTTTCGTCTTTAAATAGTGCTGACCAAGCTTATAAGAAATTATTAAATAAAATTTCTTTAATTAAAGATGAAGGAATATTAGATGAAGATGCTTTTGCCTTCTATAATAATAAATTCATTAGTCATTTAGAAGATGATTTAAATACAGCTAATGCGATAACTTTAATTTATGACTTATTAAAAAATGATTTAGTTAATGGTCATACTAAATTAGATTTAATCAGAAGTTTTGATAAAGTTTTAAGTTTAGACTTGATAATAGATGAAAAGCAAAGTAGTAATCATGAAGAAATAATGGCTTTAATAAAAGCCAGAGATAATGCTAAAAAACGTAAAGATTATGATATGGCAGATTCTATTCGTAATGATTTACTTGCTAAAGGAATTATGCTAATAGATACTAGAGAAGGAACAACATACAAGATTGTAGGTGAGTGATATGCCGTATGATAGTTTATTTTTATTAATTTTAGTAATACCTTTAATAGCTCAAATCTATGTTTCAATTACTTATGGTAAATATAAACAAATAGCCAATAACAAAAAGTTAACCGGCTATGATGTTGCCAAAAAGATTTTAGAAAATAACGGTTTAAAAGATTTATATGTTGTAGAAGTTAAAGGTACAATGAATGATCATTACGATTCGTCTCGTAAGACAGTAAGATTATCAAGTGAAGTATATCATGGTACTAGTATCGCCTCTATAGCTATAGCTGCTCATGAATGCTCACATGCCATTCAAGATAAAGATGGGTATGCTTTTATGAAAATTCGTAGTTTTATTTTCCCTATTGCCAGTTTAGGAACAAGAACAGCATATTTTATTTTATTGTTAGGATTTATATTTTCGTCTTTAAATTTAATTTGGGCTGGAATTGGTCTAGTATCTTTAGGATTAATATTTCAATTAATTACCTTACCAGTGGAATTTAATGCTAGTTCAAAAGCTAAAGAAGAACTAAAAAAATATAACTTAGTTAATGAAGAAGAATTAGAATGCACTAATAATATGTTAAAAGCTGCAGCATATACATATGTAGCCGGTGTCCTAGCTAGTGCTTTAGAAGTTTTACGTTTAATTTTAATATTTACAAGAAATAGAGATTAAAATTATTCTATAAATAATATTACAAATCTTTTACTACTACAAAACCTATATCTATCAATCTATATATTAGAAAAATCTAGTATAACAATGCAAAAATATTTATGATAAAATAATATGTAGAATAATGTCGAATTAAAAGAGGTGGTTTTAATGAAAAAATTATTAAAGAGTAAAAGATTCATCTTGAT
>JAAYPA010000043.1 GCA_012520055.1 Mollicutes bacterium | reverse complement strand
GATTATTAACTTTACCTGTATTAATACTTTGTTTCCATGAGTCGTTTTTACCTACAATAATAGTGTCTATATTATTAATTTTTGCTAAATTAATAATATAATGACTAATTTTGTAAAAATAGTCTTTTAATCTGTTAGACCTATTTCTAGATAATCTACTTAAATTTTTGGTATCAGAATACTTTTTAAGACAAGAAGTATAAAAAGCCTTTTGTTTATTAAAATATTGATTTTCTGCTTTAATGAAATTGCCTTTAATAATAGTAGGGTTTACACCTACATTATTTGAGATAGATGCAAAATTAACTAAGCCTAAATCAATACCCATAATACGCTTAGACTCAAAATTCTTATTATTAATGTCTTTAGTTTCTTTTTCACCAAAGGTTAAGATTATCTTGTACTTATTATAAAAAGGTATAACCTTAACTTCGGCTAATCTTTTACCCTCTACATTATTACCTAATCTTAATAATTCATCACATCCTGTAAATTTCAAATAATATTTATTATTAATACATTTAATTACAGTCCTAGCATTAGTAAAAGTAGCAGTAGTTCTAATACCTTTTTTATACTTTGGAAACTTAGGTTTACCTAAATATTTAGAAGGATTTTTCTTATAGTCTTTTAATTCTTTAAAGTAAGTATCCCAATCATGTATACAATCTTTTATAGCCTGTTGTGCTACTTGTGCAGGTAGGGATTTATAATCTACGTTATTTGAATGTCTTAGTATTCCTTCAAGTTCGTTATAGTTTAAGAACCATTTTTCTTTTGATGGCATTTTATAAGGTAAAGCTTTCTTTGCCGCCTTTTGGAATAATCTACTTTTTTCAGAATCAGATAAAGAACTATCACTATTTATTTTAGTTAATGTTTTATTTAAAGTATCAATCTTTATTTTATTTAATACTTTAATATTTTCTTCAACTATACTAAATATTTCATTTTGTTCTTTAGTTCTTTCTTCAGGTTTTAAATTAACGCCAAACATAACTTGTCTAATATAGAAATTAGCTACATTATACATATTTTTATATTTAGAAGTTGTATCACCCATATAGGGAAATAAATTGTTTTTCCCGCCTATTTCAATACCTAAAGTTTCGTACATAAGGTTACCTCCTTTCTAGAATATTTAACATATAAATTATAGCATAAAATAAGTAAAATTTCAATTATTTTAATAATAAAAAATCAGCAAGCAATTCATCCCACAGGCAAGCCTGTGAGTTTTCTTGCTGCTGAAAATTATAACATATTGTAATACCTCACTTTCTATATCTATTATACCATACATATAAAGCTTTGTCTACACTTATTTTTATACATAAACTGTAGAAGTCACCTCATATTCTTCTAATCTACAAGAAAACAAAAAGAGTAGGTCAAAATTGAATTTTTAATTATTTCTTTTTTTGCTAACAAATGATATTATTTTGTATATATAAAAAGGAGGACATTATGGACGAAGAAAAAATTAAAAAAATGCAAGAAGATTATAAGAAAAGAAAATCACAAATAAAATTTAATAACCATATAGAAAATGACATAATCAAATTAGACAGAGTTAACGCTGCAATAAAAGAAGAAAATGATGAAAAAGTAAAAATATCCGCAGCAAAAATAGAAGAAAAGCAACAAAATATCGCTAAATCCGTTATTTTTTATGTAGTATTTTGCAAAATAATACTTAAAAGTATCATTATTCCGTTTATAAAAGAAATAATACCAGAAAATTATGGATTTTTTGTTGTATTTACATTTAAAATTAT
>JAAYPA010000109.1 GCA_012520055.1 Mollicutes bacterium | reverse complement strand
TAAAAATCTTTTTGAAGAATAATAAGTTAATATTAAATAAACTCTGACATCTTTAAAAATACGAGGGATTAGATGTACCCTACATAAATATAAAGGAGTTGTTATATAATGGTATATAACAATAATTTAATAGCGTGTATTAAGGTTGATGGAAAAGTACTGAGAGAGAAAAATTCAAGTGTTGAATTACCTTTTGGTACAGAATATACTATAATGTTAAAGAATCTAAACAGTAAAAGAGCAGTAGTAAATATTGAGATTGATGGTCAAGATATTGGTAATGGAGATAGATTGGTTATTAATCCTAACGAATCTCTAAACTTGGAAAGATATATCACATCTAATCACAGATTTAAGTTTATTGAAAAGACAGAAGAAATAAGTGATTATCGTGGTGATAGACCTGATGATGGTTTGATACGAATATCTTATTCTTTTGAAAAAGATAAACCTAATTATTGGAATCCTTTTGACCCTTGGTTCCCACAATGGTACAAATTTAGTGAAGTAACATATGATACTCATACCAATACACCAATATCAAAATCAGGTTGGGTAAGTTGCGACTCAAATGTTAATTGTGATTCAGGTGAATGGACTACACAGAATTGTGTTTATAGAAATGAATCAAATAGTGATAATAAAGTAAATTTAAATTGTATTAACAATTCTGGCATTACTGTACCTGGGTCTAAATCAAATCAACAATTTGAACATATTAATAACATTGAAACAGAAAATGAAATTCATGTTATTGTATTATCATTAGTTGGTTGTAAGAAACAAAATGATCAAATAGTAACAGTACAGAGACCTATACTGGTACAAACTAAATTGACATGCCCAACATGTGGAAAAAAATGTCCTAGTAATGATAATTTTTGCCCTAGATGTGGTACAGCTTTAAACTAGCAAAATGAATATTTAACTATTAATAATTAAACTATAGTTCAATAAAAAGATGTAGACAATAAGTTTACATCTTTTTTATATTGTTACATTCTGCCTACTTGTATTTATCTCTAAATTGTGATATAATATATATAGTGAGTGAGAGACAACACAAACAACACAAAAATTAGGGGGAACTAAGTATGGCAAACAAAAAAAATAAAAGTTTCGATTTGGGTCATTTCGTAGAGGAATTCAATGAACTTGATATAGAGAGTCTCGGAGAGTTGAATAGTATTATAATAAAAATTATTAAAAACAAAAAGCAACTTCTATCTATTTCAACTAAAAATCATTTTAACGTAGGCGATGAAGTAAAGTTGAATCCTAAAAATCTCAGTCTTAGAGATAAAGACAAACATTTTTTTAATGAAGTGTTTGTAGTTGAAAAGTTTGGTAGAACTAAAATTCATATTAGCGTTAAAGGTGGTTTTGTTTGTTTTTCTGTTGACCCCTGTGAAATAATGCCAGCATAAATAATAAATTATAATTAAAACTACAGTATACATACTGTAGTTTTTTATGTATTGACATAAATATAAAAGTGTGATATAATATTAATATATATAAACGAAAGGAATATTATTATGGATGAATTAGAAAAAAATAAAATAAAGTATCATGAAGCTAGAGTTAAATTTAATAAACTTAATGATATACG
>JAAYPA010000042.1 GCA_012520055.1 Mollicutes bacterium | reverse complement strand
TAATAAATTAAAGATCTTGAAATATTTAAAAATTTACACATAGCGCTGATATTGTACTTGTCTGCATTTTCTTTAATAACTAGAATTTTCGTCCCATTATCAGCGCCGCTTGCTTTAAAATATCATTCTCCATCTTAAGTTGACGGTTCTCTTTTTCAAGTTCTTTATAGCTCTTTTCAAGTTCGCTTTTATTATCTTTTTCCTTAAAAGAACCTGTGGAGTTAAAATAACGAATCCACTTATACAAAGCTGAATTTGAAGTATGATATTCACGTTCAATTTCAGAAGCAGATTTACCATTATTATAAAGTTCAACTAATTGTTTTTTAAATGAATCATCAAATTTACTTTTACCTTTTCTCATTGTACACTTCCTTTCTTTTATTATATCATTGTGCACATTTTTTCTGTCTAATTTAGTGTAACCTATCCAATTAGGCAAATCGGTAGTAACAAATGAAAACAAATTAGGATATGAATACTTAGAAGAAAAGAAGATAGAGAGTAAATAGGTTTATATCCACTGTGATATTAAATATCAAAAAAATATAGAAAAAAAATGAACTAGTTCGCTAAACTAGACATCTTTTTTTCTATCCTTATTTCTTGGTTTAATCATAATTGCATCATCAATAGTTTTAGTTTAATTATTATGTTAGGTCTTGGCAATTGTTCCTATTGTTTATAATTAATGAATTGCTGATTCTTAGTTTCTATTATATTAATTCAATCATATCTATTTTGATGTATAAGAAGTGTCTTATTTTTTTGTTATTAGAAAATTTACTAATAAAGATGGATCTTCATTTTTCATAACTATTTTATATATTAAATCTATAACCGGCATTTTAATCTTTTTACGACGAAGTAGGGTATAGATTGATTTTAAAGTATAATATCCTTCCACTGTTGTAGTTTCAAGATACTGTTTTGCACCATCATAATCTTTTTGGCCTAATAGAATACCATAGGAATAGTTACGACTTTTAACGCTTGTACAAGTAAGTAATAAATCCCCAATACCGGCGAAACTTAATATTGTTCTTTTTTTACCACCTAAACCTTTAATTAGTTCTTTAATATCGTGCATTGATTCAACTATTAAAAAACTTCTGGTAGATTCTTTGTATCCTAAACCTTCTAACATACCTGCTGCAACGGCAATAACATTTTTAATAGAACCACAAAGTTCGACTCCAATTATATCAGTACTTGGTCTTAATTTAATTGTATCGCTGGCTAAAGCTTTAATAATAACATTACGTGTTTTAACTGACTCACTTGCTATAGCAAAACCAATAGGTTCATTATTTACGACATCTATAGCAAAAGATGGGCCAGATATAACAGATAGATTTTTAGTTTTAATATGATCTTTAAAGATTTGATGAACAAATTTACAACTCCCTTGTTCAATACCTTTACTACCAATACAGAAATGCATCTCCGGTTTAATAAATGGTTTTATACCTTCAGCTATGTTACCAACAAATTTTGCTGCTACCATAATAAATACGATATCAGCATCCAATAAAGCTTCTCCATAATTGGAAGTAAATACTATATTTTTAGGTATCTTTACTCCGGGAATAAGTTCTAATTTACCATTTTGTAAATCTCTTGCTTGTTCCTCTGAGTGAGACCACATTTTAATCTTATGACCATTTTTTCTTAGCATCATAGCTATAGAAAAACCAAAAGCCCCGCTACCCATTATGGTAATATTCATTTATTACTCCTCATTTCTTTATTTATTTTATTTAAATTATTTTCATAGTTATTAATTTTTGGATAATAGAATACTTTATCTTTTAAAGTATCGGGTAAGTATTGTTGATTTACCCAGTAATTTTTATAATTATGAGGATATTTATAATCCTTACTATTGGTTTTAAGATGTTTTGGTACAGGACTAATCTTTCCTGTTCTTATTTCATTTAAAACATTATCAATAGCTGTTATTGCGCTGTTACTTTTTGGTGATAATGCCATTTCTATTACAACAGTAGATAGTGGTATTCTTCCTTCCGGTAAACCTAAAAGTTTTACTGCTTCAATAGCAGCCATTACTTTAGGTCCAATTCCGGGATTAGATAGACCAATATCCTCATAAGCAATAACTGTAAGTCTTCTAAAGATAATATCTAAATCTTCTGCTTCTAATAATACTCCTAAATAATAAAGAGAGGCATTAACATCACTACCACGAATAGATTTTTGTAGTGCACTAATTGTATCATAATAATTAGTGTCATTTTTATCAATATACATAACAGGTTTAGTATTAATCGTTAGTAATACTTCTTTAGTTATAACATGATCATTAGTACTGTAATATGCCATTTCTAAAAGATTTATCGCACTTCTTAAGTCTCCTGAACTAGATGCTACGATCATATCTAATACTTTATCATTTATCTTAATATTATCTAAATATTTACAAGCTCTTTTTAATCCCTTTTTTATATCTAAAGAAGATAGGGGAGTAACTTCAAAAATTTGACATCTACTTCTTATAGCAGGATTAATAGTATGATATGGATTAGAAGTAGTAAGTCCGATAATTATTATTAAACCACTTTCAATATATGGTAAAAGTATATCTTGTTTATCTTTATTCATGCGGTGAATTTCATCTATTATTAAGATCATTTCACCATTCATTTTAGCTTCTTCAATTACGATATCAAAATCACTTTTATTATTTACAACAGCATTAAGCATGCGATATTCTTTTTTTACATCGTTAACTATTGCTTCAGCAAGAGAAGTTTTTCCGGTGCCTGGTGCCCCATATAAAATCATCGAAAATATTTTTTCATTTTTAATTAAATTAGTTAAGATTTTATTAGGTCCCACTAAATGTTCTTGACCAATAATATCTTTTAAGCTTTTGGGTCTCATTTTATTAGCTAGTAGTTCCATATCTTCACCAATTCTTATTATATTATACATTTGCTTATTTTTCTAGTTGTATGTATAATTAAATAAGGTGGTAAGATGAATAATACTGAATTAATAAACGAGTTTATAGAATATTTATCTTTAGAAAGAAACTATACTCAAAACACCATTTTAGCCTACAAAAATGACTTAAAAATGTTAACCGAGTATTACCATGGTAACTTATTAGAAATAACGCCTGATGACCTTCAAAAGTATTTAAAAACAGTATCTAATTTAAAAAGTAATACTATAGCTCATAAAATAAGTACTTTTAAAGCATTTTATAATTTTCTAGAAAGAAAAAAGTTAGTAGAAAAAAATCCTGCTATTAGTGTCGTAAGACCTAAAGGGCAAATGAAATTACCAACTTATTTAACTATTGAAGAAGCTATAAAATTACTAGATATAGAAGTAAAAACTTCATATGATGCCAGAAATAAAGCTATTTTGGAACTTTTATATTCTTCTGGTCTTAGAATATCTGAGCTTATTAATCTTGAGATGGCTAATATTGATTTAGATAGCTGTCTAATTAGAGTAATGGGGAAGGGCAGAAAAGAAAGAATTATACCTTTAGGTGACTACGCTATAGATGCATTAAAAAATTATATTGAAAACTACCGAAGTATCTTAAATAAAAAAAATAATACTTATATATTTTTAAATAATCAAGGAACTAAAATTAGTAGACAGTTTATCTTTAAAATAATAAAATTAGAATGCCAAAAAAAGGGTATAAGGAAAAATGTTTCTCCCCATACCCTAAGACATACATTTGCAACCCATCTATTAAAAAATGGTGCTGATTTAAGAATCATTCAAGAATTACTAGGTCATGAAAATCTTTCTACTACACAAATTTATACTCATTTAACTAATGAGAAATTGCGTAGCGACTATGAAGAATTCCACCCTAGGAATTAACTAGCGTGCTTGATTACTTTCGTTATTTCTTGATTTGTTTCTCGCATTATTGCGAGCATTATTTCTAGAATTATTTCTAGCATTATTTCTTGATTTTGCTCTGCTCATAACTACCTCCTATTAGTAGTATGGAATAAACTACCCTAAACATTCATCTAAATACTCTTTTTTTTTGGTAATTTTTGGGGCGTATTAATTCAAATCCTGTCATATCGATTCACTAAATTTAACTAACGGTTTTTATTATGTTTATATTTTTCACTCTTCAAAAAAATCACTAAGACTGTGCAATTTAGACAACTGTGAAGACAATGTAAAAAAAATTGGAATTTTATATGATTCAATTAGAAAAATATAGAATAATCATAAAAATCGAAATAATTATAAGGGGATTGCTTTTAATAATTTATTGTTTTTCTACACTGATTTCTTTTTAAGTTTTACTATTCTTAAAACTTTATTAATCAAAGTATAATATTAACATCATCTAGCATATAATTAATTGTGATTCTATGAAATTTTTTATACCTTTACTAATCAGTATTATTGCCGGTTTATCAACTGTTATAGGTAGTTTGCTTATCTTTTTAAAACCAAAGAATATTAATAATTATATAGGAGCATCACTGGCATTTTCTGCCAGTATAATGATGCTACTATCAATAGCTGAGCTAATTCCTGAAGGTTTTATTTATCTGGAATATAGATATAATCTTTTAACTGCGTCAATTATTTTAGTATTAACTATTGTCGTAGGAAACTTTTTATCCAAAACTATCAATAAGAAAATAGATCATTACAAAAAAATTGATTCTAGTTTGTATAGAGTAGGGGTACTAAGTATGATAGCTTTAATGCTACATAACCTACCGGAAGGTATTTTAACCTTCTTAAGTTCGATGATCGATATTAAATTAGGCATAAAATTAAGTGTTGCTATCATGCTTCATAATATTCCAGAAGGGATAGCTATTGCCATTCCTATATATTATGCTACTAAAAATAAATTTAAAGCTGTAAAATCTACTTTGATAAGCGGTCTATCTGAGCCACTCGGTGCTATAATAGCCTGGATATTTTTTAGAAATTATTTAAGTAATTTAATTATCAGTATTATTTTATTATTTGTTGCCGGATTAATGATATCTATTTCTATTAATGATATATTTGAAGAAGCTAATAAATATTCAAGAAAAAGTATTATAGTAGGGGTAGTACTAGCAATATTAATATTTATTATGAATTTTATCTTTTTTAAATAAATAACTCACCTATTTAAAAGTAGGTGAGTTTTAAGAAGCATAAATAATGTTAAGGAGTTAAATATTATTTGACTTTTATTTTTATAATAATGTAATATAATATATATAGAGAATAATTAAGAACACAAATTGATTACTAGGGAGATGATATAATGAATCAGTTTAAAAAAGGTGAAAAAGCATGGTATAAATATGATGGTCGTGACCGTGTTTTTGTGATAACAGAAATAAAAGGAAATGTAGCAATGCTTCAAAGTGATACGACAGCCAATCCCAAAATTAAAACCGAAGCTTATCTTGCAGATCTAAGACCACATGCATCATGTGATATAACAAACATAATAGGTAGACCAACTTGTGATATAAATAGTAATAAGAATTAATATAGAGCAGAGGATTTTCTTTGCTTTATTTTAATTCTTATAGGTTAACATAATATATATTATAGGAAGTTCTATATAATGATTAAACAAGTGATTAATTGGTCACTTAACTTATATCATCTTCTAAGTATATAAACTATTTCTCTCTTATTTAGATGGTTTCTATTTT
>JAAYPA010000041.1 GCA_012520055.1 Mollicutes bacterium | reverse complement strand
TGTTTTTTGCCTTCTAAAATAACATAACTCTTTAAATTATCAGTTACATTATTAAAAGTATTAATTAATTGATATTTATCTTTTTGCTTAGTAATATCAGTTATTAAATCTTCTATATAAAATTTATAATTACTATTCCATAAATAATAAAAAGTAAAAGGATTCATTAAAGAGATAAATTTTTTCATGATTCACTTCCTAATTAATATGTTATATATTTTATAAAAAAATCCTTTAAAAAAAATATTGAATTGCTTCAATATTTTTACAATAAAATTGCTTTAATTCTTCTGATTCCGGCTGACGAAGCTTCTTCTTTAATAATTTTAAATGTACCTAATTCACTAGTATTTTTAACATGTGGTCCGCCACATAATTCTTTGGATATGTCCCCAATTTTATAGACGGTAACCATATCCGGATAACGCTCAATAAACATACATTCTGCTCCGGACTTAATAGCTTGTTCTTTAGACATTTCGATTACTTCAACATTTATACTATCTTTTATCCAGATATTAACGATATCTTCAACTTTTTGTAATTCTTCCTCAGTTACTTTTTGATCATGATTAAAATCAAATCTTAAGCGTTCAGAGGTAATATTTGAGCCTCTTTGATGTACATTATTACCTAAAACCTTTTTTAAGGCTGCATTTAATAAGTGAGTAGCAGTATGAAGCTTGGTTTCAGCTTCTGAATCTCCGGCTAAACCACCTTTAAATTTATGTTCGGCTCCAACTCGTGATTTTTCTTGGTGTTCTTTAAATTTAGCTTTAAATCCTTCGGTATCTACGGTAAATCCATATTCTTTAGCAAGTTCTTCGGTAAGCTCAATAGGAAAACCGTAAGTATCATATAATTTAAAAGCATTAGCAGCATCAATAATATTTTGATTACCTAAATTACGAATTAATTTTTCTAATTCTCTAAGGCCTTTTTCCAAAGTACGATTAAATTTTTCTTTTTCTTTGGTAAGTTCATCTAAGATTATTTCTTTATTTTGGGTAAGTTCATTATAATATTTAGCATATTTATTAATAATTATTTCGGCTATTTCTCTTTCCCAGTTTGTATCCATACTAATATTTAATTTACGAGCATGTCTGATTGCTCTTCTGATTAATCTTCTTAAAATATATCCTTGATCAGTGTTTGATGGTTTAATACCTGACGGATCTCCTAAAATAAAGACGGCAGATCTGATATGATCAGCAATAATACGCATTGATTTTTCATTACCTTGATAAGAAAAATTAGCAATTGTTTCAATTTTTTCGATTACATCAATCCAGACTGAAGATAAATAATTATCGTCAACACCTTCTAAAATAGCACTGACTCTTTCATAACCCATTCCGGTATCAACATTTTTGTTTTCTAATTCACTAATTTTACCTTCCGGTGATTTATAATATTCCATAAAGACATTATTCCAAATTTCAACCCAACGTTCATCTTCCGGATCAAAACTTTCGGGAATAGGATCTTTGCTTCGCCAGTAGAAGATTTCGGTATCTCCCCCACATGGACCGGAGTCACCGGCAATCCAGAAATTATTTTCAATTCCCAAATAAGCTATTTTTTTAATACTTAGTTTTTGCCATATATTAGCACTAACTTCGTCACGAGGAATTTGATCATTACCTTCAAAAACTGTAACAGCTAGTCTTTCAACAGGAATATTTAAAACTCTGGTTAAAAATTCATAACTATAGTTAATGGATTCTTCTTTAAAATAATCTCCTAAAGACCAATTGCCAAGCATTTCAAAGAAAGTATGGTGAGTCTTATCACCAACTTCATCTAAGTCATTGGTTCTGATACATTTTTGATAATCAACCAGTCTTGTTCCATAAGGATGTTTTTTCCCCATTAAATAAGGAATTAAAGGTTGCATTCCAGCCGTATTAAACAATACCGAAGGATCATTTTCCGGAACAACCGGGGCTGAAGGAATATGTTTATGTCCTTTTTCAACAAAGAAATTAATATATAAATCTCTTAAATTCATGAAGTTCACTTCCTTGACCTAGATTATATCATGAAAAGAATTATTTGAAAATAAGATTATAAAGTATTTAATTTAATAATTTCTTCACAATATTGACAGCTGTATTCCTTTGTTTTTTTATTTATTAAATTAAATTGATTTTGAATATTTTCTACTGATGTTACACACCTTGGATTTTTACATTTTATTTGATTGATTACTTTTGGTATAGCAGGATGATATTTTTTGATAATTTTTCCCGCTTCAATTATATTAATCGTAATCTTATCATTAATGATACTTAAAATATCTAAATTCATACTAATTTCATTTTCAATCTTAATGATATCTTTCCAGCCCATTTTCTCACTTGGAACATTCATAAGTAAAGCGACACGATACTTTACTTTATCTAAATTTAAGAAATGAAAGATTTTAATTCCTTCTCCTTGCGGAATATGATCAATAACCAAACCTTTGTCAATACTTGTTACTTTTAACATTAATCCACCTCTATTCCTAAAAATTTTAATATTAATGCCATCCTGATATACATTCCGAATTTAGCTTGTTTAAAATATGCTGCCCTTGGATCATCATCTATTTCTGTGCTTATTTCATTTACTCGTGGTAAAGGATGTAATATCGTTAAATCCTTTTTAGCATTTTTTAGTTTTTCTAAATCTAAAATAAACATATCTTTTAATCTAATATAATCACTTTCATTAAAGAATCTTTCTTTTTGAACTCTGGTCATATATAGAATATCTAACTTAGATATTACTTCTTCTAAATTAGTGCTTTCATCATATTTAAGTTTATTTTTTTCTAGAACTTCTTTTTTAATATAATCCGGAACTTGTAACTCTTCCGGAGAAATAAAGATAAAAGTAATATTCTGATATCTGGACATAGCTTTTATTAGTGAATGTACGGTACGTCCAAATTTTAAATCACCACATAAACCAATAACTAAATTATCTAATCTTCCTTTCAAATTAGATATCGTTAATAAATCTGTTAAAGTTTGAGTTGGATGAAAATGACCTCCATCTCCTGCATTAATAAAAGAAACAGTAGATGCATTAGCCGCTACATAAGCCGAGCCTTCTTTGGGATGACGCATGGCAATGATATCAGCATAACAACAAACAGTTTGTATCGTATCTGAGATACTTTCACCTTTAGCTACCGAACTAGAATTTGGTTCAGAAAAACCAATAACTTTTCCACCTAAGCGAAGCATGGCGGCTTCAAAACTAAATCTGGTTCTGGTACTTGGCTCGTAAAATAAAGTAGCTAACAACTTGTTTTCACAACACTTAGAGTATTTTTCTTCATTTTGAATAATCTGGTTGGCTAGCTTAATTAAATCTTCTATTTCCGTAGTTGTCAGATCACTGGGATCAATTAATTTTTTACCTTTCAAATATATACCTCCTATTTAACCAAAAAAAATATGAAATATAAAATTTCATATTTTTTAAGACAATAATAATTCTGGAAAAATAATAAATATAGTTTTACATTTGGATAATTTTTTCATACTATTTCTCCTTACCTTTGTTATATTATAAAATAAAAAATAAATTATGACAAGTGGCTTACTTTTAATTATTTTCATTTTACCATAAAAAAATCCAAGATTATTGGATATTTTCTAAAAATTTCTTACTTTTTAAATATAAGCCGGTATATCTATCATAATAAGTATTAATAAATTTATTAATATTATCGATAACTTTATCGCTTATTTTTAGATCACTGATGGTTGATATATCTACCAAATAATACATCCTCAGCATCTTTAAAGTTTTTTCATCATAAATTATTTCACTAGCATAACACTTTTTACAAATATAGCCACCAGCATCAGGATCAATAGTTACTATTTCTTTACATGAACCACATTTACAACAAGCATTAAAACTAATCCCAACACCTAAATAATCAAGAGCTTTTATTTCAAAAATATTACATATAATCAGTGGATTTAATCCTTCTTCAATCTTTAAAATACCATCAATATAGTTTTTATATAATGTTTCATCATTATTTTGTTTCATTATTTGATGAGTTAAATCCGATAAATAACTTAAATAACTGATTAATATTAAATTTTTCTTAATATTACTTAATTCGTTAATAACATCAACACTTTTTAAAATTGATAATTTATCTTCTTTATAATAAAGCAAAAAATTACCATAGGTAAATCTTTGGGTATAGCTACGTAGGGGACTTTTTAAACCTTTAGCACCCTTGGCTATAGCTCCAATTATTCCTTCTTTGGTAATTATATGGATTATTTTGCTGGTTTCCCCATAATTAGTTTCGTTAACTATAATACCTTCTACTGCTTTTAACATTATTATCCACTTCTCTTATAAATTAAATAATATTCAATCTTACCGGTTTTTTTAAATAATTCCCATGCTTCATCTTTAGTCATCTTTCCCACTACCTTTCTAAAAATATCATGGGAAAGATTTTAAATTTTTATTCAAATTTTAAATTATTTAAGACAAAATTACCTTTAATATACTCATCTATAGCAATATGATATACATTTAAATATAATGGAATACCTTGGTTTTCCAATTCTTCAATAATTTTTCTTCCTTCTTCTTCACTAACACTTTGATTATTAGTACTATATTGATATTGTAATAATTCTTCTTTAGATGTAAACAATGTGCTTTGACTATTAATCTTTAAAAAATTGGCAACTTCATCATATTCTCTTCTTTCAATCAGTTTTTTTGATAATGACTTGCGTGCTTTACTTAAAAAGACATCAAGCTTCATATTTATAATACGATAATAATCTAATATATTAAATTTAGCTGTTTGACCATTTTTTTCCATACCATTTTTTAGATAATAATGTATCAATTGAACATATCCGGCCATTTCCAACATTTCGAATTCTTGTTTTTTTATATATTTATTATAAAGAAATTGTTCTTCTGGATCTCCAGATTGAAATAATTTAATATACTTATCAAATGTTTCTTTGGATATATTATGCTGATTAATGAGATAATCTAAAGTTTTAGAATCATCTATAATATAGGTTTCCATGATTTCCCTAATAATTGGTTTATATATTGCAACTTTGTCGGCATTATATTGCCCAGCTTTTCTTAATTTTTTTTCTTTATTAATATAATCTTCATATGTATGAAATTTTTCTTTAATACCATTTAATATTGCTTTTTCCTCTTCATTCGAACATTTTTGCTTATATAATTCAATTCTTTTAAATAAAGTACCAAGTGAAAAAGGACTATTAATAGCATATTCCAAATAAGCACTGGTTAAATTATTAGCAGATAGTTTTAAAATTTCTTTTATCGGAATAAAACTCTTTTGATTGATATTTTCATTTTCATTTAAACGTTGACGAATAGCT
The DNA here is from genome assembly GCA_012520055.1 of Mollicutes bacterium. Lineage (GTDB taxonomy): Bacteria > Bacillota_I > Bacilli_A > RF39 > UBA660 > DUUS01. Next base: position 4,554 of record JAAYPA010000041.1, on the reverse strand, counting down.
TGATAGGTAGCTAATTCTTCGGATGTTGGTTTAGGATCTACAGTTCTTTGAGCATATCTATGAGCGTTATTTTTGATTGTAACCACTGTTGTTTCTAACTCGACTGCTAAATCTACCATAGCTGATGAATTATCTGCAGACTGCAAAAAAGCCTCAAAAGATTTTTGACAATTCTTTACCGTACTTGGATCTTTGGCATTAATATAAACAGATTGTCGTTTTTGATCTATATATTTTTCATATTTAAATATTTGTTCATCAGTTGGTTTTAAGCCTATAGGATTTATGCGATATTTATGCATGTCTCTTTTTAAGGTAGACATGGATACTTTATATTTTTCGGCAACTTCATGTAATGCTTCATAACCCTTATCTAATAAAGTATTAAAAGCTTCCTGCCCTCTTTTAATTTGTTCTGTTTTACTAGTCATTATTATCACCTACTCTTGTTCTTTAAAACCTAATTCTTGTAAATATTTTTCTTTATCTCGCCAGCTTTTAATGGTTTTAACAAATAATTCCAAATATACTTGTTTACCTAATAAGTTTTCAATATCACGTCTGGCTAAAGCACCAATATTTTTAAGCATGGTTCCTTGTTTACCAATAATGATTTTCTTTAAAGAATCTCTGTCAATTATAATATCGACATAGATATCGACAATATGTCCTTTATCTTTATAATAAGTGGTAGCACAAGTTACCGAATGAGGAACTTCTTCAGTAGTTAAATTTAAAATTTTCTCTCTGACTAGTTCACTGATCATAAAGTAAATACTGGTATTGGTAATAGTACCATCATCATAATAAATAATATTATCAGTTAAGTATTTTTTTATTACCTTAAGTAAACGATTTACATTATCATTTTTTTTAGCACTGATAGGAATTATTTCCGCAAAGTTATATAAATCTTTTGACTCAGAGATAGCTTTGATAATTCCTTCATCATTTAATTTATCAATTTTGTTTAATACAAGGATTACTGGTAATTCGGTGTTTTTAAAGGAATCAATAATAAATTTATCACCTTTACCAATGCCTTGAGATGCATCAACAATAAATAAAATAACATCAATATCATGAAGTGCATTGTAACTTTGTCTATTTAAATATTTACCTAATTTATCTTTAGGTTTATGAATTCCCGGTGTGTCTATGAAAACAATTTGCGTATCTTCATCATTATAAACACCCTGAATAGTATTTCGGGTTGTTCCAGCTACATCACTGACAATTGCTATGTGGTTATTTAAAATAGTATTTAATAAAGTACTTTTTCCCGTATTGGGACGACCAATTATACTAACAAATCCACTTTTCATAAAAACACCAACTTTCTAGTAAATATTAAATATTAAATGACCAACTTTCATAATTTTGGAATTACGATTGATATCATATAAGAATACTTCTGAACTTGGTTCAAAATGCTCAACAATCATATCTTTATTAATATGACGTAAGTCATTAATATTAGAAGTACTGACCATAATATGAATTTCCGCAAAATCCCCATATTTATAACCGGAAGTTATCGCTCTGGCTATAGCAGCTTGTTCTGCATATATTGCATCTCTAAAAACAGAATTTTTAACTGTTACCCCACTGAAAGTATTCCCATCTTTCATTACGACAATACAGCTAAAACATTCTTTATCATATGGAGAATTGGAATTACTTAATAATCTCTCTAATTCATTAACCATTTTTAACTTCCTCCAATGAATAAACGTGAGGACATAACTCACTAACTAAAAATTCTTCTTTCTTTCCGTTTATATTATAACAAATAACTTTACTTTCTGGTTTAAAAAATTCTACTAAAAGTTGTCTGCATAAAAAACAAGGATAACTTACTTTTTTGGAATCACCCATAATATGAATTTCAGCAAAATCACCATTTTTATAACCTTCCGCAATAGCTGAAGCTATAGCTACCTGCTCAGCACATAAACCATTTTTAAATGAAGCATTTTCGACATTAACTCCCAAAAACTCTTGACCATCATTCATTTTAACAATACAAGCGACATTAAAATTAGAATATGGTGCATAAGAATTTTTTATTATCATCTTTAAATTTTCTTTCATAACATTCCCCTTATTATTTCTATTATTTTTGGTATAAAGATTATTCCCCCAATAATAACCGAAGTAAAACTTAAAACCATGACATATGCGGCTGCCGTATCTTTAGCCAGCATGGCTTTTCTTTTATATTCTTGAGTTGCTAAATCAACTAAATGTTCAATAGATGTATTTAATAGTTCAGCTCCGATAACCAGTCCGATAGCAAAAACTAAGAATATCCATTCAATAGCCGATATTTTAAAAACAAAACCACATATCGTAACTAAAATAGCAATTATTGAATGTATTTTCATATTTTGTTCACTTTGGAAGGCACTTTTATAACCCGCAAAGGCATATTTGAATGATTTATCAACTCTTTTAATACTAAATTTCCTTTTCATTTAAAATCTCCTTCTGTAAATTAAACATTACTTCTTCTTTTTCATTTGTATCATGATCATAGCCAAGTAGATGAAGAAGTCCATGAAGAACAAGAAATGCCAGTTCTCTTTTTTCTCCGGTACCATAATCTTTGGCTTGTTTTTGCATTTGCGGTATGGAAATAAAAATATCACCAAGCATATTAATCGGACTGGTAAGCGTTTTTCCATCATTTAGGGCAAAACTTAAAACATCAGTTGTTTTATCAAAATTACGATATTCTTTATTAAGTTTATGAACTTCTACATCATCTGTTAATATCACAGAAAAACAAACATTATCAATCTTTAATTTATTTAATGTATAATTTAATAAATCATTTAAATATTCCGTATTAGGATAATTGTGTTTATTTATTATATCTGTTTCATTCATATTACCACTCCATATAAGCTAAAAATAATATAACACAATGCTAAGATAATTATGAAAAATATTATGTTAAGAAGAATATTATTTTTAATATTTATCGAATAAACTTTTAGAATTTTTGAAGAAATAATATAAAATAAATAACCTATGTAGCCACCAATTATATTCAAAATAATGTCATCAACATCAAAACTTCTACCAATAAAACTTTGAATTATTTCAACAGATAAACTAGTTATAAATACCACTAATAAATTTAAATAAAATTTATTTAATTTACAGTAATAGGAAACAAAATAACCAAATGGCATAAAAAGTAAAACATTACCTATAACATTACGGTAAAATAATTTACTGGTAATACTATAACGGAATATTTCTTTAAAAGGAACAAAATTATTACTATAAGAATTAAAATCAGTATTTGTTACTAATTCAAATAATAAAAGAGCATAAATGATAAAACAAAGATTCAATAATTCTTTATATAAAATAAATGGTTTATGATTAATTTTTAAATAAACCCCACGGATAGTTATTAGGACGATCATAAATAACGTAATCATAGGCCATAAATCATAAATGGCATCAACGGCTATCTCCGGAATCAATTATATCACTTCCAATATCATAGGATTGTACTCTACTAATTAATTCATTAGTAATAACAAATACCTTCATATTTATTGTACTATTATTTTTCTCTTTTTTCAAAACATTTTGTTCGATTATTTTGCCTTTGCCATTTAATTTTTTAGTAAATTCTTCCTCTATTTTTTTTAAAGCCAATTTTTCAGCTTCTTCTACTGTATAGTTTATTTTTTTTATCTGATATTCAACTTCATTATAAAAAGCAAAATTAATTCCCAAGATTCTTAATTTTTTTAAGTCTTTCTGTTTAAAATACTGATATTTATTTAAAAAAATTGCTTTATTATTAATCATTATATTAAATCTTTTATTACCGGTTAATTCTTCTTTTTCAGTATATAATGGATAACTAATGTCGGTATTATACCAAACTTCTCCATATATCTCACCATTTGCTTTAACATTACCTTTTATTTCTTCATATAGTTTGATTTCTCCTGAAATTAAAATAGTTCCTTTTTTAACATAATCACCACTTCTAACTAAAACATGACCTTTGGAACTAATTATTTTTGTAATTAAAGCATCTTTAGCAGCTACAATATGAGCATATCCGGTCTCTTTTATATCTTCGGTAATTATTCTTTCTTCAATACGTACTACATATGTCATTCCTTCTCTGGTAATACTTATCCATTCTAAGTTATTTCTATTATTATCTAGAACTTTTTCTCTTATATCTTCTAATTCTTCAAAATCCTTAGCTAAAGAAAATATTTTGATTCCCTGTTCAGTAAGCTCATTTTTAACTAGTTTACGAATTTGTGAGTTTTCATGAATTATATCTATTCTAATTATAAAGTTAGTTATAACATCCATTAATATAAAAGAAAAAATAATTATTAGATAAATATAAATATTATTTTTAAAATGTTTCTTGATAGCTTCTTTTCCTTCATATTTAATAATTATTATTTCTGAATAGTAATTAATTCTTTTTACTAGGCGGTAATCTTCTAGTTTTATTTTAACAAACATATTATCGTTATCTAAATATGTGACATTATATAAATT
>JAAYPA010000040.1 GCA_012520055.1 Mollicutes bacterium | reverse complement strand
CCCAATTCTTTAATCATTTCTTCTACAATAAATATATTGTATTACAAATTATAATTTATTATATATTATCTTGTTAAATAAATTACTCTATGCTATATATCTTCACTCCCCTATTATAAGAGATAATAGGGGACTTTATTATAAAAAAAGACCACAACGGGTCTGAATTTTAAGCTCTTCTTGATTCAATTTCAGCAATTTTTTCAAATACTTCAGCAGCATTACTGGTATTAATTTCAGTATAGCCAAGTTCTCTTAATGCTTGTAATCTTACAGTATTTAATTGTTGTGTTCTGGATAATCTTTCTTCATTACGTTGTTCAATTTCTTGAACAAATCTTTTATGTGATTCTATAACCTTATTTTTACTAGCTCCCCCACTACTATATAAAGTGAAAGCAGAGTGGATTATACCTTCAAACATAAACTGTTTTTCTTCATTAAATTTAAAATCATTTGGTTTAGTAAAACCAGTGGCCTTAGACATATAAGCTAATAGATATTTTATTTCTGATATATTTTCCAGTGATTGTAATAAGTGATATGTATAAAGCAAAGCATAATAATTTTCTTCATGATTAGGATTATCGACAAGCTTATCTTTAATTAAATAAGTAATATCCCCTACTAATTGTTGTTCTTCTTTTTTTAAACCTTTTAAATCTAAATATTCACCTTGAGAAGTAACTTTTAATCCTTTATTTAATCTTTCACCAACCGATAATAAATATTCGGTATTAACTTTGATATTATCTAATGTATCATCATCACCGTCTTCAATATCTAATAATTTAAATAAAGCAATCTTTTTCTCCTTTGGCCATTTATTTAAACTTGGTAATTCTAAATAATTATAGACCATTTGTCTTGAAACGCCTAAATACTTTGCTAGTTTTACTTTAGAAATACCTAATTCTTGTAAGATATTATTTAGTTTATCCATTTTTATACATCTCCTCTACTCTCTTTTACATCTCTATTTTAGCCTACTTAACACTTACTTGTCAAGGTATTTGAACCTTTTTATAAAAAAAGAATACTATAAGTATTCTAATTTTTGATTATTTTTATAAATTTCTTTAATAATTCCCGATCCTAAGCATTGTTCTCCTAAATATAGAACGCAAGCTTGTCCAGGAGTTACAGCTTTAACTTTTGAAGGATATTTAACTAGAATTTCATTATTTTCAAGATATTCAAGTATTACTTCAACGTCCGGACCACGATAACGGAATTTTGCACTGCAGAATACCGGTCTAGTCGGACTTATAAAATTAACTTGATCAATAAGACAAGCATCACTATAAAGATATTCATTATCATCGCCAAAAGCTACATAAAGAATATTATCTTTAACATTTTTTCCGACTACGAAATGTCTTTTTTGATTACCACTTATCCCAACATTACGTCTTTGACCGATAGTATAATTCATAAGACCGGTGTGTTCACCAATTACTTCATTGGTTTCGATGTCAATAATTTTACCGGGATTTGGTTTTAAATAGTTAGATATGAACTTTTGATAGTTTCTTTCACCGATAAAACATATTCCCGTTGAATCTTTCTTTTTAGCAGTAACTAAGCCTAATTCATCTGCAATTTTTCTAACTTCTGGTTTAGTTATTTCACCTAGGGGAAATAAGATATTTTTTAATTGATCCGGAGCAAGTTGTGCTAAGAAGTAGGTTTGATCTTTATTTAAGTCGGTAGCCCTACATAAACGATTACCGACTATTTTGGCATAATGACCGGTTGCAATATAATCAGCACCAAGGTTTAATGCTTCCTTAATAAATAAATCAAACTTTATATATTTATTACACATTAGATCCGGATTAGGGGTTCTCCCCTTCTCTAATTCATCTAAAAAATATTTAAAAACATATTCCCAATATTCTTTAACAAAATCGACTCTATATAAAGGTATATTTAATTTTTTACATACTGCTAAAGCATCATTATAATCTTGTTCTTGAGGACAGATAGGAGCATCTAGATTAGGATTACCAAGCATATCATTATTAATTGTAGAATCCCAGTTACGCATAAAAAGACCTATTACTTCATAACCTTTTTTTTGAAGTAAATAAGCCGCAACTGAAGAATCAACTCCACCACTCATTCCTACAACAACTTTTTCCATATAAATCACACATGTATTATAACAGTTTATAATAAAAAAATAAAGTAAGTGAGAATTCTATTACCTAAAAAGTAAATAAAAATGTCATAGGTCATAACGATAATAAATACGAAAATCATTTTAATTAAATGGTTTAGAAGATGTTCAGATATGCGATAATCTTTATTTTTTATATTGATAATAATCTTTTTACTATAATTGATACTAACTATCAAAAGATATATTATAATGGATAATAATAATAATTTATTAATAATAAAAAAAACAGTTCCAAATAATAATCCAGATATTTTTTTATAATTAATAAAGGATGCTAAAAGGAATCCTATACTTAGTCCTTCATAAAATAAATAAAAGATAATTATCGGTATACCAATTACAAAAGTAGAAAGAAATGCACTGATAGATAACACAATAATATGATATAAAAAATTATTTTGTTTGCTGTTTTTTAGTATGTCTTCCAGTGATTTTAGTTCATTAATAATACTAGCTTTAACTAAAGACGGTTGTCTAATATAAATATATATACCAACTAAAACACCTATAATTAGTAGTG
>JAAYPA010000039.1 GCA_012520055.1 Mollicutes bacterium | reverse complement strand
TTTAATAAAACTAATCTGGAAAAAGTTTATAAAATGATTGCTGAACCAAATGGTATTATTTTAGTTACCGGTGCTACCGGTACTGGTAAATCTACTACCGTTTACGCTATCTTACAAAGATTAAATACCGAAGATCGCAATATTATAACTGTTGAAGATCCGATTGAAATGAATATTAGTGGAATTAATCAAGTTCAAGTTATTTCAGACATTGGTTTAACTTTTGCCAATGTTTTAAGAAGTATGTTAAGACAAGATCCAGATATAATTATGATTGGTGAGGTTCGTGATGATGAAACAGCTAGAATTGCCGTTCGTGCTTCTATAACCGGACATTTGGTACTATCAACAATCCATACTAATAACTCTTTAAATACTATAGAAAGATTACTTGATATGGAAGTTGAAAGATATCTATTAGGATCCGCTCTTACCGGAATTATTTCTCAAAAATTAGCCAGAAGACTTTGTAAAAAATGTCGTGGATCAAGACTTACTAATGAATACGAAAAAAATGTTTTTAAAAAAGCTTTAAATATTGATGTTGATAAAATATATGTCCCAGTTGGTTGTCCGGAATGTCATGGAGGTTATAGAGGCCGAATAGCTATTCATGAAGTTTTAAGAATTAATCAAGAAATACAAGACGCTATAACAAGAGGAACTGATAAAGCCACTTTAAGAAAATTAGTTTACGGTTCCGGAACCATAACCATGTTACAAGATGGTTTAGCCAAAGTAATTGAAGGGGAAACAACCTTTGAAGAAATATTAAAACTAATAGACTTAGAAGATGACTTAGGTTCTCATTCTAATCTAGGTCTAAAAGAAACTATTGAAGATAGTATGACCAATAAAATAGATTATGACTTTTTAGAATTATAATTACAAAAAGAAGAAATAATAGACTGATATAATAAATGTAGACATAAAAATTGATATGAACCCCGTTTCTTGGACAAAATAGAAACGAGGTTTTTATATGTCTAAATTAACTTATGAAAAATATAGACCAATCATATTGCTTACCGATTAAGGCCTTTTATTCTTCTACATCTTACAAAATCTTCTTTGAATTTAATTTCAATGAGTCAATCCAGTAAACGAATCACTTAATACTGGATTAAAGAAGGGTTATGCATTAATTATAAAACCCCAATTCAATATAAAATTAAATCGGGGTTTTAATTCTTCTAACTGTCTACTTTTTATTGACTAATCTATAACAATCTCTATTTCTCTTTAGGTTGAACTTGTTTATAGTATTCTGTAAAAATATTAGCTAACTCAGTTTTTTCTTCACTATTCATAGGAATATATGGATCACCATCTACTCTTTCACTATAAGTTGAAAGTGATTGTTCTAAACCAAGTATTTTACCATCTTTGACAAATAAAACTGTTGGAAAATATAATCTCTTAATCTTAGAATTATTTAATCCTTTATATTCAGGTAAATAATCATCTAACATTTCCAATAATTTGTTATAGTTTTCAGTTCCTTTTTTATCAGTAACAACTTTACCTTTTTTATTTAAAGATTTAGTATCACGATCTTCACGATTATTTAAATAATAAATTATATCTAGACCATAATCAGTTGCTGATTTAGCTAGAACTGGAACTAAGTTACGACACCAAGGGCATTCTGGAAAACCAAAATATATTACTCCACTACCTTTTTCAATTATTTCAAAAATCTCTTCATATGATGAATATTTTACCGGAACATAGGAACTAAGTTCTACTGTAAGATATTCCTTATCATTGTTACTATTAACTGTTTTATTTAATTTTTCATATTCTTGTTCAAAATTTAATGAATCATTTGTAATTACATATTTTTTTTCATTTTCTTTTGTTTGATTTTTAATAAAATTATACACAATAGGTCCGCAAAGTACTAAGATGATTAAGACTTCTATTAATATTTTTGTTTTTTTGTCCATATTTTTACCACCTTACTTAATTTGGTTCATTACTTCTTCAGCAAAGTTATCATTTCTTTTTTCCATACCTTCGCCTACTTCATAACGAATCATTTTTAATACTTTTCCATTATTATTTTTAACATATGTTTCTACATCAATTTCACCATCTTTAATGAAAGCTTGATGAATTAAACATACTTCTTTAAAAAATTTATTAATTCTACCTTGAACCATTTTTTCAGCTATATCTGCAGGTTTTCCTTCATTAATAGCTTCTTCAGTCAAGATTTTCTTTTCTTTTTCAACAACTTCAGCAGGAACATCGTCTTTAGAAATATATTCAGGTTTCATAGCAGCTGCTTGCATTGCCACATCTTTAGCTACTTCTTCAGTAGCACCTTCTACAACAGTTAATACAGCTATCTTACCACCTAAATGGAGATAAGATCCAAAATTTTCATTATCATTTTTAGTAATTATTTCAAATCTTCTAAATGATAATTTTTCTCCGATTTTAGCAGTTTTGGCAATTACTAAATCATTAATAGAACCTTCTTTACAATCTAAATTCAAAGCTTCTTCCATTGTAGTAACATTTGAATTTAAAATTGTTTTACCAATAAGCTCAATCATTGAAGTAAATTCTTCATTTCGACTTACGAAATCAGTTTCACTGTTTACTTCCATAATGATCGCTTTATTGCCATCTACAAAAATATTAGCTAAGCCTTCAGCAGCAATTCTTTCAGCTTTTTTACTAGCTTTAGCAATACCTTTTTCTCTTAAATAATCAACAGCTGCGTCAAGATCTCCGTTTGTTTCAACTAAAGCATTACGGCAATCCAGAATTCCGGCTCCGGTAATACTACGTAACTCTGCAACTTTTTTTGAGTCTATCACTTAAACCAGCCTTTCTATTTTCTATTTAAAGCTTTAATTAGCTCATCTTTTTTCATGGTACTGTATCCTTTAACATTAGCTGCTTTAGCTAATTTTTTTAGTTCAGCAACTGTTTTTAATGTTAAGTCTGCATCTTCAACTGCTTTTTCTTCAGCAATTGCGACTTTAGTACTTTCATCCTCTAATGATTCGATAACTACTTCTTTAACAGATTTTGGTTGGGTTTTTTCTTTCTTTGGTTTTTCTTCTTCTGTTACATAATCAACCATTTCTAAGCCACGAGATTCACAGATAGCATTAGTAAGTACTCCTAAAATAACTTTAACAGAACGAACTGCATCATCATTTCCCGGAATAACATAATCTACATCATCAGGATCACAATTGGTATCAACTATTCCAAAAAGCGGTATATTTAAAATTCTAGCTTCTTTAACAGCATTTAATTCCTTTTTAGGATCGGTAATAATTAAAGCATCAGGTAATTTTTCCATACTACGAATACCACAAAGTACTTTGTTTAATTTGTCATATTCTTTCTTTAAACCAATAACTTCTTTTTTTGGTAAAACATTAAATAAACCATTAGCTTCCATTTTTTCGATTTCTTCAAGTCTTTTAACTCTTCTTCTGATAGTTCTGAAATTAGTTAATGTTCCACCTAACCATCTTTCAGTTACATAGTAAGAATTACTACGTGTTGCTTCTTCTTTAGATGCTTCTTGAGCTTGTTTCTTAGTACCGACAAATAGGAATGTTCCGCCATTGTCTGCAATCTTTTTAATTTCTGCATAAGCTTTTTCAATACATTCTGCAGTTTTTTCTAGGTTGATAATATAAATATCATCTCTAGCTGTAAAGATGTATTCCTTCATTTTAGGATTCCATCTTTTAGTTTGGTGTCCAAAATGTACACCAGCTTCTAATAAGTAGTTCATTGAAACTACAGCCATAAATACACTCTCCTTTTGTTATTCATCCATTTACCTCTTCTTAGACGTTCAACCGTATGGCCACTAGAACAATCCAATCAGTAAATGTGTCTATTTGGTTAAAAAACCATCACTATTGTAACAAACTATTCCTTTATTTACAATAAATATATGTCAAATTTTCAATTTTTTCATAAATCTATTTCGATTCCTATCGGGCAATGATCACTACCATATATATCATCATATATGTAAGCATCTTTTAATTTGTTCTTTATTCTCTCTGATATTAAAAAATAGTCAATCCGCCATCCGATATTATTTTCTCTAGCAAATCCCATATAACTCCACCAGCTATATTTAATAGTATCTGGATATAAATATCTAAAAGTATCAATTAAACCATTATTTAATAAATTAGAAAATTTTTCTCTTTCTTCATAGGTAAAACCAGCATTACCAATATTAGCCTTAGCGTTTTTTAAATCGATTTCATTATGAGCTACATTTAAATCTCCACATATTACTACTGGCTTCGTTGTTTCTAAATTTTTAATATATTTTAAAAATTGTTCTTCCCATATCATCCGGTAAGAAAGACGAGATAAATCTCTTTTAACATTTGGAGTATAAATAGTTATTAAATAAAAATTATCAAATTCTAAAGTAATAACTCTTCCTTCATTATCTGGAAGAAAACCATCTAATCCATAACTTATATTAAGTGGTTTCTTTTTAGTATATATTAAAGTTCCTGAATATCCTTTTCTTTCCGCCGGATTTAAATATTCATAATAATTTTCGGCATCAAATTCTATTTGATTTTTTTCAGCTTTTACTTCTTGCAAACAAAAAATATCGGCATCGGATTTCTCAAAAAAATCGATAAATCCTTTTTTTAAAGCTGCTCTAAATCCGGCAACATTCCAAGATATTATTTTCATATCATCACCATGTTATTAATATATCACAACTATAAAAGATATTCTATAACTTAGAATATCTTATTTGATATATTAAAGGATCGATATTTCTTTTTTTCACTAATTGTCTTTCTGCGTTAGGATTAAAACTTAAATTTATAAATCTTTCATATCTATATTTTATTTCTAAATCATTTAAATTATTTTTAACTATTTTGAATACATCTAAATCTGTAAGGACATATAAATCTTCATACTTAATAAGTTTTTTATTGATTAGTACTCTGACTAATTCAGATAAATAAAGCATAGAAAAATAATCTTCATTACAATTTGTTTCCTCATCTATTAAATCATTTAGTTCTACTATCCGGTCCACATTAATAGGATCAATCAAACTTATTTCTTCTTCACCATCATCATTAACTACTAAAATCGTATTTTGATATAATTTTCTAATTTCTGATATATTTGTTTTTTGAATCCATACTAAACTGGTTAAGAATATACCGTCTAATCTATCTGCGCACATATGAGGTCTTTCGCAATCGATTATCGGAATATTTTTATAGTCAGCGATATCTTTTAAACTAAGATGATAAGTATCTAATAATTGCATTAATCCTTTATCTTTTACTAAAAATTCTTCAAGATTTATTTCCGTACTTTCCTGTTTTTTAAAATCCTTATTGTAATAATCTATGGAATGTCTAAAAGCTGGACTACTGCCATCATGAAATAAAGCCGCTAAAGTTTTTTTAACATTATAAGTCATACTCCATACCATTAATGAGGTACTTATTGAATGATCTAAAGTAGATAGATAATATTTAAAATGATAATAATCCGGATTACCATAATCCATTCCACAAAAATAACCAATATCCTTTAATCTCATCATGGTTTTAGTTTCAATAAAAGGAATTAAAAAAGATGGAAAGACGGGACTTAATATTTTAAAATAATTCTTTATCTCCGGATTTAAATTAGCAATATATTCATTAAATTTAGTCATGATGTTACCACCTAGATACTTACTTTAGTCTAAAAATGCTTAAAAGTAAAGACTTATCCTCCTATTAAGATACTATTTAGATTTCTTTTATATAAATCCCATATATTTGCTTTTGCTACAGAATTTTTAACTGTAATATCAAAATTAGAGATTACTTTTCCTGATTCGATTATTTCTAGTTTACCAACTATGTCTCCTACTTTAACAGGAGCTTTAATAGGTTTCACAATTATATTATAAGTATATTTTTTTTCTTCATTGATATTTTCCAAATTAGTAGCATCTTGTTTTAAAACAATTTCTACATTTCTTATCTTCCCTTTAATTACTTCCACAGTGCCTAAAATCTTTTTGGTATCTAATATAGTTTTAACTTTATAATTACTGAATCCATAATTTAATAGATTAATGGTTTCACTATTTCTAGTTTGAGGTGTAGGTTCTTTCATAACAACACTGATTAAACGCATATTATTTCTTTTGGCAGTAGCAGTCAAACAATATCCGGCATTATCAGTAAAACCAGTTTTTAAGCCATCCAAACCATTATAATATCTGATTAATTTATTCGTATTAACCATCCACGTAGATGAACCATCCGGTTTCTTTAAATATTCTTCATAAATAGTTGTATATGCTAGTATTTTTTCATGTTTTATTAATTCTCTAGCTATTATAGCCATATCTTTAGCTGAAGAGTAATGATTATTTTCATCTAAGCCATGAACGTTCATAAAATTAGTGTTTGAACAGCCTAATTCTTTACAACGATCATTCATTTTAGCTAGGAAAGCCCCTTCTGTTCCAGCAATATGCTCAGCCATAGCAACCGATGCATCATTAGCACTGGCAATAGCTATACTTTTAATAAGATCTTCTACTTTTAGTTTGCTACCAGCTTCTAAAAAAACTTGACTGCCACCCATACTGGCTGCATTGTGAGATATTAAAACTTCATCATTTAAAGTAATTTTTCCAGATTCTAAAGTTTCCATAATTAAAAGCATCGTCATTAATTTAGTCATACTCGCCGGAGCTAGTTGATCATTACTTTGTTTTTCATAAAGTATTTTACCGGTACTTGCCTCCATCAACACACTAGATGCAGCGGCAGGAGATAATTCTTCGGCCGATACCATTACCGGCATTAACAAAATAAACAAGGCCAATATAATTTTTTTCATAACTTCACCTATAAAATATTATTCTTAAACTTAATTTTTTATTAAAAAAAGCTTTTGTTTTCAAAACAAAAACACATTATTTAATTGTAATGTGTTGATATTTTAGGGTTTCAGTCAATTAAAACATATAATTATTATAGTACTATTTGTTTTATATTTTCATCAGAATTATGTTGATATTCAAATGATTTTAAATATTGTTTTAAGAAATATAATTTATCTACGTTATTATTAAATACTAAATCACAAAATTCTAAAGCTTCCTGTAAGTAGATTTCTTGATAAAATATCATTGAACTATCTTGCTTTCTATATTGTTTTAATTTTCTGTTAATCAAATCTTTGTCATATCTGTCACTTTTACATAACATTAAAATTTTTCCGAATAAATTAACATTATTTTGCCAAACCACAGGATTTATACTACTATTCGGGCATCTAAATTCTATTGTATTCATAATATCAAATTGACCACCTTTAGTATTTTTAAAATTTATCGCTTGATTTCTGAAAACTGGTAAATTTTCTTTGATTACTGTATAATTATTTGAACGTAGTTTAAAAAAATTTTTATATAGTTTTTGACTTATCGGATTTGCATATTCCATTATTCTTCCACAGGGACCTATTTTATCCCCAAATACAAAACGATAAATAATACGTTCATAGATAATCCACAATTGTATAAAATTCAACCAATATTTTTCACTAGTATCCAAATAATTTGCCCCAAAGTGAATATGACCACCTGACATATTTTTGGTACGTGCTTGTAATCGTTGTAATATTTGGCATACCCATTGTAATTCTTGCCAAGTCTCCTCTTTATCTTTCAAAATAGGTGAAACTATTTCGCCACCACAACTTATATTTTCATTGTTTATTGTTCTTGATGAACTAACTGTTTCGTCATATTTTAACTGCCAAGTATTATTAAAGTTTTGATCTAATTGTTTTTTAACGTCATTATAAATGGCATTTTCAAATTCTATTTCAGTTCCAAAAGTTATTTTGCTATCTAACCCTAATTGTGTTCTTAAATCTAAATGAAATGATTCTAATTCATATAGTAATTCTTGTAAATCTATGCCTTTAAGTTTAGATAAAATATCACATTGTTCAAATTGTATTTTATCTGTAATTTTTTTGGGATTTTTTCTTGTTTCATTCATTTTATTAATTAACCTCCAACCACTTTTAATATTGAGTTAATCTTTTTATATTTTCACGTCTTATTACTAATTGCTTTCTTAAGACAGACATATCTACCTGTGATTTATTATCACAAATTATATTAGATATTTCACATCTTATATCATCGTAGGGCTTAATCAACATAAGAACTCCACTATATAACATTATTAACATTAATTCAATAAGCGTTATACCCAAATTCCTTGAATTACTTTCTAATCCTATTATATAATTTTCTTTATTTGTTCCGGAAATAAATGCTTGAATATACCTATAATCATCTGATTTTATTTCTTCTGGAAAAATACTGTCTTTCGTTTGAATAATTTTTGTAGGCTGACCAAGCAATGAGGAAATATCAAAATTCTTATTACTAACAACTTTGATGATTTCTTCTTCCTTTATTTCACCCTCTTCAAATCTATAGTTTTCCATTTCTCTATAATACTTGCCATCTTCTCTTTTTTTCCAATTACCATAAACAATTACTAAATTTTTATTTTCGAAACCATTATTTTCGTCATAACTACAGGTTATACTCGTTTGATGATTTGAATCAATTTCTTTACAATACTTTTCATAATATTTTTTCTTATCTTTATGAAATGGGAAACCTCCACCTAAAAGACATATACCACCTGTTATAATTGATCCTGTTATTATAAAAGGTAGTAAATATTTAGCTATACTTCTTATTATTTTTAAATTTCTAATACAACCTATTTTGAAACTTTCAAATCTGTGTGCTTTTATTTGATCTTGAACTGTTTTTAATTCTTCATTTAATTTAATTAATAATTCTTTATTGAATTTTTCCTTCTCCATAAAACCCCCAACTATTATTAATAAAAAAACAATCCTAATAGGATTGAGACATAAAATATTCCACCCAACCCCCATTGGAGCTACTAATATACCACAAAATCTCGATGTTATCAAAAATTTAACTATATTTTAATTCAAACATATTAGAAATCATAAAAAAAATCTACACACTTTTTATTTCGTGTAGATTCTCTTTAAATCAGTTCTAAAAGTTCCTTTTATATTTTAATGACTGTGATAATTCATCCGCTTTTTCACGATATTCATAATTTCTGACAGGTAATCCTAATTCAAATTTTTTAGTCAAACCAAAATGGTCAGTAATTTTATCCTCCAGATAAAATGGGTTTTCATTATAAAAATCTTGTTTAGTCCAGAAATCTTGATGATGAAATTCGCTTAAATATTCCGGTGTAGGCGCAATAACTTTAGGACTTCTATAAATATATCCAGAAAGCATTTCTTCAACAAGTGAGGCCTCTTCAAATTGATATAAATTAGGAACTGCTGCTTCAATCCTTTTAAGAATTTGGAGCACTCTTTTAATCGCATTAATTCTAGCATATCTTTCTAAAGGATTTTGATGAATAAATTTATAATAATTCGTAATAATTTTTTGTACTAATTCAGGATTAGCAATCTCTTTATTATGTATCATTTCTTCTAACTTTTGAATAGTTAAATAGTCAGAAAAACAAGTTTTTAATAACATAGTTTCAAAACTTTTATCCTTAGATAAAACTACCCTATGAATATTAGCATATTCAATTTCTTTAAAAATCTTTATTAAAATCCTAGCATTAATATAAAATGGTCTTTCATAGTTATTAAAACAATTGTAGTATTGATCAAATTGATAATTATATGTGGTATTTAATTGAAACTTAAAACGTTTTTGCATGGCATTATAAGATACACTCAAGTCTTCACCATTATTAGGCGTATAATCTTGTTCAACTCTTATAATAAATTTTTTTAATTTTTCAGTTTCAACAATTCCTTCAATTATATTCCTAATAAAACAATTACTCAATGTTCCGTTTCTTTTTGTATAATCTATAATTGATTTATCAACATCTCTAACCACTTGGAACCCCCTCTTTCAAGTGCTAATATATTACCATTTTTTACCTTAAAAGTCAAAAAAAGGAATATTTTATTCCTTTTTAATAAGCATATGTTCCGTGAATTTTTTCAAGTTGTTCATTGGTCAAAGTGTCTACC
Organism: Mollicutes bacterium; assembly: GCA_012520055.1. GTDB lineage: Bacteria > Bacillota_I > Bacilli_A > RF39 > UBA660 > DUUS01. Next base: position 1,997 of record JAAYPA010000039.1, on the reverse strand, counting down.
GTCCATACATTATTTACTTTAGTTAAAGTGAAATCCATAGTATATTCTGTACGATTATTTACTTTTTTTAGTTCTCCTATACGATATTTTAAAGCTTTGCCGGCACTATAAACATTATTATCATAAAATTCGTTTTGATGAGTGCTGATATAATCATTAATATCTTTTTCGGCTGTATAATAATCATACACTTTAACTTTAACCGTTACAACCGCATTATCACCATTTATCTTTTCATCAATAATTTCATATGTCATATCTGAATATTGTCTTAAATAGATATCTTCATAATCTTTTTGATTATCATCATCTAAATCAAGTGAACTTAAATAATCACCTAACTCGGTTTTTACAACATCAGCATTATTATTATACCTTTTTAATAATTCTTCCACTTTTGTAGACGGAGTATTACTCATTCCACATCCGGTAACTAAAAACAAAAATAGTAAACCTATTAACCAATAACTTTTTTTCATACTAATCTCCTTTTTTTTTATAATATGGATAAATATTTTAAAATTATGCATCTTGTGGTACAATTACAGTTAGGTGATATACATGAAAAGATTACTATCGGGAATAAAACCTAATGGTGAATTACACTTAGGTCATTATATCGGTGCTATAATTCATTTTATTGAAATGCAAAAAGACTATGAATCTTTTGTTTTTGTTGCGGATTTGCATTCTTTAACAGTCAATCCTAATCCAAAAGAATTAAGAAATAATATAAAAGAAATGGTTGGACTTTATTTAGCTTGCGGACTAGATCCACAACACACTTATTTATTTAATCAATCAGAAAACATTTATCATCCAATGCTTTCTTGGGCATTAGAATGTCATAGTTATATGGGAGAAATGAATCGTATGACCCAATATAAAGAAAAAAGTCGTAATAAAAGTAATGAATCTGTTACTTGTGGTTTATTTACCTATCCGATATTAATGGCTGCCGATATTTTAATATATGATGCTGATGTTGTACCGGTTGGTGAAGATCAAAAACAACATGTAGAGTTAACAAGAAATATTGCAGAAAGATTTAATAATCGTTATGGACAAACATTCAAGATTCCTGAACCTATTATTGCCAAAACAGGAGCAAGAATTATGGATTTACAAAATCCTACTAAAAAGATGAGTAAATCAGCAGAAAATACTAAAGGAGTAATATTTTTATTAGAAGATTTAGAAGTGGCACGTAAAAAAATTATGAGTGCAATTACTGATTCGGATAATAAAATTAAATATGATCCTGAAAATAAACCTGGTATTGCCAATTTAATGACTATTTATTCTTGTTTAACTAATATAACTATTACAGAAGTTGAAGATATGTTCCAAAATGATAATTACGGAACTTTCAAAACTAAAGTTGCCGATGAAGTAATAAAACTATTACAACAAATTCAAGAAAAATATAATGAAATTATCAAAGGCGATTACATTGACAAGGTTTTAGATCAAGGACTAAAAAAAGCTGAAGAAATAGCTAAGACAAAAGCTTTGGAAGTTTATCAAAAACTTGGAGTCGGAAGATATTAATCTTCCTTTTTTTTATCGCATAAAAAAAGAAGCTTACGCTTCTTCTTTCATCTCTTCCATATCATTTATTAAATTAGAAGTAAATACAGCTGTTAAATATTTCATTTTTTCAACATCGGTAACTTCATCTAAATAGAAGTCTTCTCCGTCTTTAATTTCTTCAAATATATATGCTTCAGTAGTTATTTCTTCAGTTTCATCTAACTTATTAGCTAGAAAATACTTAATACCATTTTGCACTGTTTCATCAGCTAAATAGTACTTTTCATTATCCTCTAAAGTAACAATACTATCTAATTGCATATTTACCTACCTCTCGTTCTGACTGGTGATTCTAAATCATCAGTAGGATTTTTTACATATTTATCAAACATCATTCTTTGAGCTATTGATACACTTTTATCATTAGCTAATAATTCATCTAATTCCTTATCTTTTTCTATGTT
>JAAYPA010000038.1 GCA_012520055.1 Mollicutes bacterium | reverse complement strand
TTATATAGACTAAGATTTGCTATAAACAGTGAAAAAATGGCTACTTTAGGGGATGCTACAGAAATTGAACTTTAATATCAAAAAAGTGTTGACATAAATAAATAACTTTGATATATTAACAGTACCGAAAGAAATATTTTATTTCATTCGGTACTGAACCAAACATGATTCGTTGTGTTTGGTTCATTTTTTGAGAAAAAACTTTACAAATTTAAAATTGTTATGTTATAATTCTCATGTACTGCCCGATTAGCTCAGTCGGTAGAGCGCACGGCTGTTAACCGTTAGGTCGCTGGTTCGAGTCCAGCATCGGGCGCCATTTAAAAAATTAACAAACTTAGAGTTTGTTTTTTTTTGCTAAAATATAGAACGAAAACTTTGGATTTTTTTGTTCTCTCTCTTGCTATTCCTAAGAACCAATGTTATAATTTATACTAGGATGGTGCATAGCGATGGTAATATCATTATTTAGCAATGAAGCAGAAAAAATTTATTTTTATAATTTACTAGCATCCCGCAAATTCAAACTTAACCAAAATGAACGAGCAGTATATCAATCAGAAATTGAAGAAGCTGTAAATACATGTGGGAATATTTTAAAAGAATACGGTAAACGTAATTTAATAGCTGAAATCGATGAGATTGAACAAAAGATGGAACCAAAAGGTATGTTGCCGCCTTCTGCAAGTCGTGAGGAAAGCAGTTATGGTGAACAAATTAGTAAATTAACCGATGAGTTAACTGACGTAATTAGAAATATACCTCGCAATATAAGTGAAGATTTAGAATTCTATTCAAAAAAAATCGTTAATCGTAGAAAACGTATAGAAGAAGCTTTAAATAAAGAAAAAGAATTACTGAATTTATATCCTGATGCTGATAAAGTAGATTATTATCAGGTTTTTAAAGCATTAAGTACTATCTTTGATATAATCAGATGTTATACCGGTGAAACCATAGAAGAAGAAAAAAGTATTGTTTCTGAAATAGTCTTTGATAATCGTCAACCGGTAAAGGGTATAAAGAAAGCACCAAGAAGTTTATTGGAAAAAGCTAATATAATTGATTTAGCAGATTACTCTAAAGAATTAAATAAACCAATTACTAAAACTAACGCTGGTTTATTTGGAATTGTTGATGAGGTATTCTCAGAAGTTAATTCTAGTCCTAAAAATGTAGAGGAAGTAAAAGTAGCAAGTATTCCGACAGTCGAATCGGAAACTAAAATAGATACTGTTATAAAAGAAGAAACAAAAGTAGAAGAACCAAAAGCGATAGAACCGGATGTCAAAGAAGTCAAAATAGAACCGGTAACGCAAATTACAGAAGCTGAACTAAATGAACCTGTTGCACTCGAGACAACCATTGAAGCTAAAGATGAAGATTCATTTAAAACCAATACTGTTGCGGAAGAAATAACTGATACTACTTCTGAACCTGAAGATAAAGTAGTTACAGATTCTAAAGTAATACCATTTGAATCAAAAGATACTGATGAAATAGTCAAAGTTGAGGCACCTCAAGTGGAGGAAAAAGCAGAAGTTAAAACCGAGGCAAAAGAAGATAATCAAGAACCGATTATATTCGAAATGCCTAATGATTTTACTTTAGCAGATTTAGCTCAAGCAATAGATGAATCCAATTGGAAAGATGTTTATGATGCTATCTATGAGGCAAATAAAGAAGAATTTGACAAAATAGTTAATGAGAAAAATGATGGTAAACGAGAAGGTATTGAATATAACAATAAGTTATTTGCTGGCTTAAATATTAAAATTCCGGTCGCCGAAGAACAAACTAAAGAAGAAAGTAAAGGTTTAGCTAAAGCGGCTTAGGAGGTAAATATGTTTTTTGCAAAAAATGAAATAATTGAATTAGAAAATAAAAATTATTTAGTTTTAAATTCAGCAATTGTTGATAATGAAATTTACTATAAAGTCTGCGAAGTAAATGTTGAAGAAAATACTGTAGATTCCAAAGAAATATACATCCAAGCTATTAAAGAATATGGCACATTGTATATTGAAGAAGTAAAAGATAAAAATATTATTGAAGAATTAGATAAAATAATGAAGAGCTAATAGGCTCTTTTTTATGTGAAAGTTCTTTCCACCCATTTACTTAAAATTTAAAAGTGATATAATAAAGTTAGAATATAATAAAAGAGGTAGTTTAATGAAAAAACTAATACTATTACTTTTTTTGGTCTTGTTAGTAACTGGCTGTTCTAAAGATGGTAATACTTTAGTTATAGTTACAGAAGCCGGTTTTGCACCTTACGAGTATTATGAAAATAATAAAATCGTTGGAATAGATATAGATATTGCTGAAGAAATAGCTAAAAGATTAGACAAAGAGTTGGTAGTCAAAGATGTAGCTTTTGATTCTATTATTAATGAACTTAATAGTGGTAAGGCAGATATTGCTTTGGCCGGAATGTCAATAACAGCAGAAAGACAAGAAGAAGTAGATTTTTCTATCGAATATGCTGTCAGTAAACAAGTTATTGTAGCTTTAAAAGATACGAACATTAAAAAAGTCAGTGATTTAAATAATAAAACGATTAGTGTTCAATTAGGGAGTGTAGCTGATAGTTATGTTACCGAAAATTTTAAAAATGCAAAACTAATTCAACAAAAGAAATTTTTATCTGCTGCAGAAGATATTAAAGGAAAAAAAGCTGATTGTTTAATTATGGATGAATTACCGGCAACTGAGTTGGTTAAAAATAATCCGGAATTAAAAATACTAAATATTGAACTATTTACTGATAAATATGCAGCTGTAGTTGCTAAAGGCAATACGAAATTATTAGAACAAATTAATGAAGTATTACAAGATTTAATAGATAGCGGTAAAATCAATGAATTTACCATAAATCATACTAAGTAGGTATAATATGACAGAATTGTATAAGACACTTATTTATGATCAGCGCTACTTATTAATTTTAAATGGATTAAAAAATACCATTATTATTACTATTGGTGCTTTAATTATTGGTATTGCAATCGGAATTTTGATTACGATTGTCCAAAATAATTATAAGGCAAATAAAAAAAATAAACTATTGTATTACTTGGCTAATTTATACGTTAAAATAATTAGAGGAACTCCGGTGTTATTACAACTTATGATTATCTATTATATTATTTTTAAATCATCTGATATTAGTATAATTATAATTGGTATTATTGCCTTTGGAATAAATTCCGGAGCATATGTTTCTGAAATATTTCGAACCGGAATTGAAGCAGTTGATAAAGGCCAAATGGAAGCGGGTCGTAGTTTAGGACTTAAGTATCGTCAAATAATGAATTATATTATTTTACCTCAAGCTTTTAAGATTTCTTTACCGGCTTTAGGTAATGAATTTGTTACTTTAATAAAGGAAACATCAGTTGCCGGTTATATTGGCATAATAGAGCTAACCAAAAGTGGTGATATCATTGCTTCTCGAACTTATAATTATTTTTTCCCATTAATTATTACGGCTTTAATTTATTTAGTTTTGACTTTAGGAATTACTAAATTACTTAAAAAATTAGAAAAAGGTGATTCCAATGCTTGAAATTAAAAATTTAGTTAAACATTTTGATAAGGTCAAAGCTTTGGAAGATATTAATTTAACTGTTCAAAAGGGTGAGAAGATAGTAATTATTGGCCCGTCTGGTTGTGGAAAATCCACACTGCTTAGATGTATTAATTTACTAGAAACTCCGACATCGGGCATAATAAAATATCGTGATGTTGAAACAAAAAAATATAAAAGAGATGTGTTATGCCAAAAGATAGGAATGATCTTTCAAAATTATAATTTATTTAATCATTTAACGATTATAAAAAACATTACTTTGGCTCCGATTAAATTAAAAATAATGACTAAAGAAGAAGCTTATAAAAAAGCTATGAAAATGCTAAAGTTAATGAAATTAGAAGATAAAGCGGGTAATTATCCGAGAGAATTATCCGGAGGAGAAAAACAAAGAGTCGCTATTATTCGTAGTTTAATTCTATCTCCGGAAATAATATTGTTAGATGAACCGACCGGAGCACTAGATCCGGAAAATATCAAAGATGTTCTGGAAATATTAAAAGATATTGCTAAAGATGGTATGACAATGATAGTTGTTACCCATGAAATGAATTTTGCCAGAGAGTTTGCTGATAGAGTAGAATTCATGGATAAAGGTATGATAGTAGAAGAAGGAACATCAAAAGCAATATTTGATCATCCTAAAAATGAAAGACTTAAGGAATTCTTAAATAAAATAAAATCTTAAAAATAAAAGAATAGAAAGGGAAAAATTATGATTAACGTAAATAGTGAAATTAAACCACTTAAAAAAGTATTGGTTCATAGACCGGGAAATGAACTATTAAACTTAACACCGGATTCTTTACAAAGATTACTTTTTGATGATATACCGTATTTGAAAATAGCTCAAGAAGAACATGATGAGTTTGTTACAATAATGAAAGATAATGGTATCGAAGTAGTCTATTTGGAAGATTTAATGGCTGAAGTATTGGAACTTAATCCCAACATCAGAGAAAAATTCTTAAGGCAATATATATATGAAGCAGATATAAAAACTCCTAAATTTCGTGATGTAGTTTATGATTTCTTAAATGGTTTTAAAGATAATAAAGAATTAGTCTTAAAAACTATGGAAGGAATTAATATTAATGAACTAACTGCTATGGAAAGGGATATTTCTCATTCGCTTATCGATCTTATAACTGAAGAAAGTAAGTTTTTAGCTGATCCTATGCCTAATTTGGTATTTACAAGAGATCCTTTTGCATCGATTGGTAATGGTATTAGTTTAAATAGGATGTATGCGGTAACCAGATGCCGTGAAACAATATATGCTGATTATATTTTTAAATATCATCCCGATTATAAAAATACCGTTAAATATTATAATCGTGATTTGCCTTATCATATTGAAGGTGGCGATATACTGGTTCTTAATGAAAATACTTTAGCAATAGGTATTTCCCAAAGAACTCAAGCCGAAAGTATCGAAACTTTAGCAAGTAATTTATTTAAAAATGATACTTCTAAAGTAAATACAATTTTAGCTTTTAAAATTCCGGAATGTCGTGCTTTTATGCATTTAGATACGGTCTTTACACAAATTGATCATGACAAATTTACTTTTCATCCGGGTATAATGGAAACTTTGGAAGTATATGAAATTACTCCAAGACTTGAAACAGTTGAAAAAGAAGATATCAATGTTCGTAAAATTGAAGATAGTTTAGAAAACATTCTTGAAAAATATTTAGGAAAAGATATTAAACTGATTCCTTGTGGAGCCGGAGATCAAATCATTTCAGAAAGAGAACAATGGAATGATGCATCCAATACTTTATGTATTGCTCCGGGAGTGGTAATTGTTTATGATCGTAATAATATAACTAACACTTTACTTAGAAGAGAAGGTATTAAAGTTTTAGAAATGCATGGCAGTGAATTATCAAGAGGTCGTGGCGGTCCTAGATGTATGAGTATGCCACTTATAAGAGAGGATTAGTATGAATTTAAAAGGAAGAAATTTTCTTAAATTATTAGATTATACAACAGAAGAAATTAAATATTTATTATATTTATCTCAAAGGTTTAAAGATCTAAAAAAGAATAATATCCCCCACAAATATTTAGAAGGTAAAAATATTGCTTTATTATTTGAAAAAACTTCGACAAGAACAAGATGTTCTTTCGAAGTAGCGGCGATGGATTTAGGTATGGGAGTAACTTATTTAGATGCGGCCAGTAGTCAAATGGGGCATAAAGAGAGTATTGAAGATACTGCTAAAGTTTTAGGTAGACTCTATGATGGTATTGAATATCGTGGTTATGGTCAAGATATTGTAGAAGAGTTAGCTAAATATTCTGGTGTTCCTACATGGAATGGACTAACAAATGAATTTCATCCCACCCAAATGCTAGGTGACTTTTTGACTATTAAAGAACATTTTGGATATTTAAAAGGTTTAAATTTAACATTTGTTGGTGATGGCCGTAATAATGTAGCTAATTCTTTAATGGTTTCCTGTGCTAAGCTTGGAATCAATTATACTTGTTTAGCACCCGATAAATTACATCCAAGTCCTGATCTCATTGAAACTTGCAGAGAAATAGCTAAACAAAATGACGTCAATATTACAATTACCAATAATATTGAAGAAGGCGTCAAAAACGCTAATGTTATTTATACTGATGTTTGGTTTTCAATGGGTGAACCGGAAGAAATATGGGAGGAAAGAATTAATCTTTTAAAACCATATCAAGTTAATACTGAAATGATGGAGATGGCTAATTTTAATTGTATTTTTCTACATTGTTTACCATCATTTCATGATACAAATACTAAAGTTGGTAAAAAGATATATGAAAAATATGGTTTATCTGCTATGGAAGTTACTGATGAAGTTTTTAATTCTGAAAAATCTTTAGTTTTTGAAGAAGCTGAAAATAGAATGCATACAATAAAAGCCATTATGTATGCAACTTTATCCGATAAGGAATTATAAAAGGATTAAGTCAACGATGTTGATTTAATATATAGTTTACTATTTATTATAGGCTAGCACTGGAAGTACAAAATAGTCTAATAAAAATTGTTTGGTTATTTAGTAGTACCGCCTTTTAATCAAATTAGTTTTAAGATAAATAGTTTACTAAAAAAGAATAAAATGAAGGAGTGAAAAATTTGAGTAAAAAAGAAAAGAAAAAATCTCCTACTAATATGGGGAGAAAAGGTCTTACTGCATTTTCTATTATATTAATATTACTAGTTGTAGTAGCAGCATCAACTTGGTTTATCCCAGATGTAATAAGCGCAAAATTATCTGACATCATTATGGCCCCAGTTAATGGTTTTGTTAGTGCCGTAGATGTCTGTATATTTATTTTAATTCTAGGTGGATTCCTAGCAATTGTCAAAAAAACTGGCGCATTAGAAGCTGGAATTGCTACTTTAGTAAGAAAACTAAAAGGAAGAGAATTACTACTTATTCCAGTGCTAATGTTCGTCTTCTCAGTTGGCGGTACTACATATGGTATGCTTGAGGAAACTGTTGGTTTCTACGCATTATTAGCAGCTACAGTAGTAGCTATGGGTTATGATACCTTAGTCGGGGCAGCTATGGTTTTACTAGGTGCTGGTTCCGGTGTTTTAGGATCAACCATTAACCCATTTGCAGTTGGGGCAGCAGTTAGTGCATTACCTGATAATATTAAGGCTGATCAATCAGTAATTCTAGCCGTAGGTGTTATTCTATGGTTAACATCTTATTTAATCTCTGTCTTCTTTGTTATGAGATATGCCAAGAAAGTAAAAAGAGACAAAGGTTCTACTTTCTTATCATTACAAGAAAGAAAAGAAATGGAAGCAGAGTATATTAATAAGAAACATACTGAAGACAATGTTAAATTAACTAAAAGACAAAAAGTTGTTTTATGGTTATTTGCATTAACATTCGTTGTTATGATTATTGGCTTTATTCCATGGGTTGACTTTGGGGTAATTTCTGCAGAAGTTGCAGATGCTGGAACTCACTGGTCAGCAATACTAACTGGTAATTGTTTTGGGTACTTCTATTTCTTAGATGCTGCCACTTGGTTCTTAATAATGGCAATTATTATAGGTATTGTAGGAGATCTTGGTGAAGAAGGTATTGTTGATACCTTCATGAAAGGCGTTGGCGAAATTGCTACTGTAGTAATGATTGTTGCTGTCGCTAGAGGTATTAGGGTAATTATGGAATCAACTGGTTTAGGAGATTTTGTAATCGGTAAAGCAGTTACAGCCTTAGAAGGGACTTCGCCTTATGTATTTGCTCCATTAGATTTTATTTTACATATTCTATTATCAATCTTAGTACCTTCAAGCTCAGGTCTTGCTACCTTATCAACACCAATTGTTGCACCTGTAGCCGATGGAATTAACTTAAATGCTTCTGTTACTATTATGATTTTAGTAGCTGCCAATGGATTGGTTAACTTAATTACACCAACCTGTGGATCTATTATGGGTGGTTTAGCACTTGCCAAAGTTGAATATCGAACCTGGTTCAAGTGGGGATTTAAAGTAGTCTTTACCATTGGACTTGTTACTATGATAATTTTAACCGCAGCAATGGTAATATTATCTTAATAAAAAAAGAAAAATCTTAAATATTTCTTTTCAGACTGTTGACAAAGTCAATAGTCTTTTTATTGTCTAAATAATATTAGTTTTGGGCTACTACTTACAATAAATGAGAAGATAATGTCAACTATAATATGAATTAATGGTTTAAATTTTTTATTTAATATTGCAATGGTTATGTAATATCTTGATCGATTTTTATGTATTTCATGTTTTCGCTTTTTCTTTAATCAATACCTTACAGGTTCTTGCTTTTTTGTTAAATGAAAAATAATTGCTTTGAATAAGATTTGACTTTTTTCCCCATAGTATGATAGAATAGAACTCGTTCGTCTGGGGAGGGGAACAAAAAAATGAAAAAAAAATTATCTTCACCGAAGATATTAAATATTGTATTATGTATTGTTATTCTGGTAGTATTTGTCTTAACAATTGGAAATAGAATAAACACTGAAATATTAACTGATAATATTTCAGAGGTGATACCCCTCGGTAACCCGATAGGGTATAAGTATCAACAATTAGAAAATAATTTAAAAAATAAATTAGTTGAAAAAGAGCAAATTGCTCAAGTCTTAAATTTTGATTATTATCTTCAAGAATATGAAGAGACGATCAAATTTTATAGTAAATTATTTGATTATAACTATGAAGATATAATTAATGATTTAAGAAACAGAAAAAAAAGTAATGAATCATTTGAAGAAACTAATATAGGTTATTTAAAAGATTCAGAAAATAACTTAAAAACTTATCCTAATATTGAATATGGTTTAATTGAATACTTCTATGAATTAAATGAATTAAAAACTTTACCTCGTAAAGTAGAATATCGTCCATATGTAGGGGAACCTCTATATGTGGAAAAATTAATTCAATATTTTGCCGATATATATGATAATGTAGATAAACAAACAATACTAGGTATCGGTGCTGCTGAATCAGGTTATTAT
>JAAYPA010000037.1 GCA_012520055.1 Mollicutes bacterium | reverse complement strand
TATTGAAACCGGTATCGATATTGGGAATGTTAATACATTAATTATCATTGATGCTCAAAATTATGGTTTAAGTCAGCTATATCAATTAAGAGGGAGAGTTGGGCGTAGTAATAAAATAGCATATGCTTACTTAATGTATAATCCGGCTAAAACCCTTACAGAAACAGCTATCAAAAGATTAAAAGCTATCAAAGAATTCACGGAATTAGGAAGTGGATATAAAATTGCTTTAAGAGATCTTTCCATTAGAGGAGCCGGTGATTTACTTGGTAGTGAACAGGCAGGTTTTATAGATTCGGTAGGTATAGATTTATATACGCAAATGGTTAATGAAGTCATCTGTGAATTAAAAGGTGAACCAGTTATTAAAGATGAAAGTGATGTTTCCTTAATTAATGTTGATACTCATATTTCGGAAGACTATGTATTTGAAGAAAATATCAGAATTGAAATCCATAAATTAATTAATCAAATAGAAGATTTTGAAACATTAAACAAAGTAAAAGAAGAAATGGAGGATCGTTTTGGTAAAATTGATGAACAAATTCAAGTATATATGTATCAAGAGTGGTTTGAAAAACTTACTCAAAAAGTAGGTATAAAACAAGTAAATCAAAATAAAGAACAAATTGAAATTATCCTTCCTCCTGAATTATCTGATAAAATTGATGGAGAAAAATTATTTTTACAACTTTATAATATTTATTCGAAATTTAAAATAAAATATCAAATGAAAAGAATAATTATTACTTTACCAATCAGAACTTTAGAAAAACATTATATTTATTATTTGGTAGATTTATTAAAAGCAATTGAATTACATATCGTATAAAAATAGTTTTATTTGACACAATACTAAATAAAGTGGTGTTAAATATGAATGAAAATGGATATATACGTAAAATAGATGAGTTGGGAAGAATTGTTATTCCCAAAGAATTAAGACAAAAATTAAAAATTCAAGATGGAGAAAGTTTAGTTATAAACTGTATAGATAAAAAAATAAACTTATCAAAATATTCTTACATAGGTAATAATATCGAATTTATCACAAAAGTTGGGGATAAAGTTAATTTTCTAATGGATTTAGAAATCATCATTACTGATTTAGAGAATATAATATACAGTAGTAAAAAATATCAAAATATAAAATTAGATAAAGAAATTATTAACTATGCCAAAAATCGAGAAAACACGATAAAGACAGAACTTGCTCTCAATGAAGAGATAAATTTAAAAGGTCATATAATTCTCGAATCAATTATTTCTAATTCCCAAAGCATTGGAATAGTTATCGTTTTCTGTGACAAACGAATAGATTATGTTGAAAATCTATGTAAACTAATTGCCGAGATAATCAGTTATCATATTAATATAACTTGATTTTTGTAAAAAACTGTGATAATATTCAGCCATATTAAATGAAGAAGGAATGAGTAGTTATATTTTGTATTATAGAGAGCTTCTAATTTGGTGGAAAGAAGTATATGGAAATAATGAAGATGACTCTGGAGTTTAATCGCTTATCAGCGTTATTGATTAGAGTGCATGATAATTCATGAATTAAGGTGGTACCACGGAAATATTTTTCGTCCTTAGTTTATGAATTTTTTTGTTAAAAGGAGTGAAAAAAAATGAAAGAAAAATTTTATATTACAACCCCCATTTATTATCCAAGTGCCAATTTCCATATAGGTCATTGTTACACAACAATTATAGCTGACGCAATAGCCAGATTTAAAAGATTGGAAGGTTATGATGTGTTCTTTCAAACCGGTACAGATGATCACGGGCAAAAAATTGAAAATAAAGCAAAAGAAACAGAAAAGGCACCTAAAGATTATGTTGATGAAATTGTTGAAAATGCAAAAGACTTATGGAAAACTTTAAAAATTTCCTATGACTATTTTATAAGAACTACTGATGATAATCATATTAAAGCTGTACAACAAATATTTGAAACACTATATAAACAAGGTGATATATACAAAGGAGAATATAAGGGATTATATTGTACACCATGTGAATCTTTTTGGACAGAATCTCAATTAGTTGACGGAAAATGTCCTGATTGTGAAAGAGAAGTAAAAGAAGTGTCAGAAGAAGCATACTTCTTTAAACTATCTAAATATCAAAAACAATTAACAGAATATATTGAAAGTCATCCTGATTTTATTCAGCCTGTATCTCGTAAAAATGAAATGATTAATAATTTTATAAAACCGGGATTAGCTGATTTATGTGTATCTCGTAGTTCGTTTACTTGGGGTATACCTGTTTCCTTTGATGAAAAACATGTTATTTATGTATGGATAGATGCTTTGTCAAATTATATTACCTCTTTAGGTTATACATCCGATGATTCTACTTTATTTGATAAATTTTGGCCTGCTGACTTACATTTGGTAGGAAAAGAAATTGTAAGATTTCACACTATTATTTGGCCTGCTATATTAATGGCTTTGGATTTGCCACTGCCAAAACAAATTTTTGGTCATGGATGGTTAATTATTGATGGTGGTAAAATATCTAAATCTTTAGGTAACTATCAAGATCCGAGGGAATATGTAAGAACTTATGGAGTAGATGCTGTCAGATATTTTGCTTTAAAAGAAGTTCCTTTTGGTAATGATGGTAATTTCTCAGAAGAAGCTTTAATATCTCGCACAAATTCTGATTTGGTTAACAATCTAGGTAATTTAGTAACAAGAACAGTATCTATGACCAACAAATATTTAGATGACAAAGCAATTAGATTGGATAACGATGGTGAAGTAGATAATAACTTAATTTCAGAAATAAAGAAATTACAAAATTCCGTAAAAGTAAAAATGAATGAATATAAAGTAAATGAAGCATTAACAGAAATTATGGATTTATTAAAAAAATGTAATAAGTATATTGATGATACTACACCATGGATAGTTGCCAAAGATCCGGAAAAAAAGGATTATTTAAATACTATTTTATATAACATTTTAGAAGGTATAAGAATCTCAGCCATTTTATTACAAGCTTTTATTCCAGATACTTCTGAAAAAATATTAAATATTTTAGCTACCGATAAAAGAAGTTTTGATGACTTAGAATTTGGACAAGTAGAAGAATATCTAGTTAAAGAAGCTCAAATCATATATGAAAGAATAGAGAACAAATAATGTTTACCGATACTCATTGTCATGTTCTATCTTTAGAATATGATAATTATGATGAAATATTGAAAAAACTATCCAAAAACCAAATAAAAAGAATAATTGTTAACGGATATGATTTAGAAAGTAATAAAGAAGTTTTAAAATTAGTAAAAAAATATCCAAATGTATATGGAGCTTTAGGTATTCATCCTGATAGTATTCATAAAAATATTGATGAATCTATAAAATTTATTAAAGAAAATATTAATCAAGAAAAAATAATTGCAGTAGGTGAAATAGGTCTAGATTATTATTACACCAAAGAAAATAAAAATGATCAAATAAAAATCTTTAATAAAATGCTAGAAATAGCTGAAACAAACAATAAACCGGTAATAGTTCACAATCGTGAAGCAACCAAAGATATTATCGATAATTTAAAAAAACATCAAGTAAAAGGAATCATTCATTGTTTTTCCGGAAGTTTAGAAACTGCTAAAGATTATTTAAAATTAGGGTTCAAATTGGGAATAAATGGTATTTTGACTTTTAAAAAATCTAATTTGCCGGAGACACTAATCAATATTGAATTAAAACATTTATTACTGGAAACCGATGCTCCATATATATCACCGGAGCCTGTCAGAAAAGAAAAAAATGAGCCAAAAAATATAATTCATACTGCTCAAAAATTAGCAGATATATTTCATATCGATTTAGATACCTTATCAGAAGAATTAGAGCGTAATTTCGAGGATATTTTTGACATTTAGTTTATAGCATGTTAAAATAAATTATGGTGGAAATAGAGAATATGGGAAAAACTAATAAAGTAAAAATAAATTTCCTAATTAAAGCTATAATTTTATTATTGGTTATTTCTTTATGCCCTCAAGTAAGCTTAATGAAACATATAAATAAGACAGAGAATAATAATTTAAATAAGACTTTAGATTTACACGCTATGGCTGAAAAATATGAAGAACTTATTCAAAAAGATTTATATACGCCGCTTGATACTTTCAATGGTGATTTAACCGGATATGCAGCTGATTGCCCATTGTGTGGTGGCAAATTAGGGTGTAATGGATTGGATGTTTTAACTAATCGTACTACTAATTTTTATGATTCAACCTATGGAACGGTTAGAATAGTAGCATCTTCGGGTAGTCTACCTTGTGGATCGATAGTACAGTTCGATTTACCGGGGTTATTTAATGAAAAAGTTACAGCAATTGTCTTAGACAGAGGAGTAGGCGGTACTAATTTGGATTTACTGGTTGAAAGTGAAGAATATGCTTATAATAACATCGGAAGACAATACATAACTTATGATGTTTTAAGATTTGGATACAAAAGATAATATATTATCTTTTTTTTATGTTAAAATAACGTTGTGATGAATATGAATAAATTTAATTTTAAAAAGAAATATGGTCAAAATTTTTTAATTGATAAAAATGTTTTGTCAAAAATTATAGAAAATATTAAAGCTGATAAAGACGATTTAATTATCGAAATAGGTATGGGAAGTGGCAACTTAACTAAAGAATTAGTAAAATTTGGTTGTCCGGTATTGGGTTATGAAATAGATTTAGATACTAAAAAATATTTAGATGAAATTAAAAGCTCAAATCTTGAGATAATCTATGAAGACTTTTTAAATCGTAATATAAAAAAAGATATCGAAAAATTTCAGTATCAAAAAATATATATAGTAGGCAATCTTCCCTATTACATAACAACACCGATAATTGAAAAAATAACTAAAGAAAATTTAAACCCCAAAGAAATACTAATAATGGTTCAAAAGGAAGTTGCAGAAAGATTTTCAGCAATTCCTAAAACTAAAAACTACGGTTATATTACTGTTTATTTAAATTATTATTATCAAGTTACTAAATTATTTAATGTTAGCCGTAATTCATTTATTCCAGCTCCAAAAGTAGAAAGTTCAGTCATAAAATTTATTGCTCATAATAAATATAAAATATCTGATGAAACAAAATTTATTAAGTTAATCAGTGATGCTTTTAAACAAAAAAGAAAAACTTTACTCAATAATTTATATAATTATGATAAAGAAATTATAGAAGCAATACTTGTTAAACACAATTATAGTAATTTAGTACGAGCTGAAGAATTACCAATAGAAATTTTTCTAGAGATTACCAATGCCTTATAGGCATTTTTTTTATGATTTTTCATATAATTCACTAGGTGAGCTCATGAAATTTAAAAAAGGAGACTTAGTTACCAGAGAAAGCCATAATCATGACACCGTATTTAAAATATTAAATATTATCGACGAAGTCTGTTATCTTAAAGGAATTAATGTCAGATTATATGCTGATAGTCCGTTAAATGATTTAAAACCATTTGAAGAAAAAAACAGTCTGGATGATTTTGATAAAGTAATCGAAGATCTAGAACAATTAGATCGTAATGAGTATTTTTTTATGCCTGCCAAAATTCTTCATTTTGATGGGGACTCTGATTACTTACAAAGGTGTATGAATTTTTATAAAAGATTAAATATCAAAGCTGTAGGTAAAGTTATTAAAGAAGAATTGTTACCACAAAAAATATATAAATATTTAATGGAATATAATCCTGATATAGTTATAATAACAGGGCATGATGCTTATTATCGTCGTAAGGGAGATCTTAATAATGTTAATAATTATAAGAATTCAAAACATTTTTGTGAATCGATAAAGCAAGCCAGAAAATATGAAAAATGTCATGATAAACTTATAATTATTGCCGGAGCTTGTCAAAGTGATTATGAAGAATTAATTAAAAGTGGTGCCAATTATGCTTCAAGCCCTAAAAGAGTAAATATTCATGCTTTAGATCCAGCTATTATAGCTACTACCGTAGCATTGACCGAAAAAAATACGCCGGTAGATTTAATAGGTACTCTTTCTAAAACAAAATATGGATCAGACGGCATGGGTGGAATAAAGGGGAATGGTTTAATGTATGTGGGGTATCCAAGATGATTGAAACAATTAAAAATCAAATATATGAACATTTAAATAAAGAAGTTAAAGTAATATCAAAAGAAAATCGTAATCGCAATGAAGTATTTTATGGTAATGTTGTCGAAATATATTCTCATGTCTTTATAGTGAGTAATGGAATCGAAAGAAAAAGTTATAGTTATTCCGATATATTAGCTAAAGATATCCAGATAACATTTTTATAAAAAAAGTTGCATTTTTTTGAATAATGCTTTAAACTTATGATTAAGTGAAAGCTTAGAAGGAGTGTAATGTTATGGAAATCACATCGGTAAGTGTCCGTAAAGTGGAAAAAGAGGGTTCACGAATGAAAGGTATCGCTTCAGTATTAATTGATGATTCATTCGCAGTACATGATATTAGAATTATTGAAGGTGATAACGGATTATTTATTGCAATGCCTAGCCGCAAAACAGCAACCGGTGGTTATAGAGATATAGCACATCCGATTAATCCCGATATTCGTAAACTATTTGAAGATGCTATTTTAGAAGAATATAAAAAAACAGAATAATTCGCATAATGCGAATTTTTTTATGCCCTCTAACATATTATTTTTTAGGAGGATAATTATGGACAAAATGATTGAAGTACCGGCTTTTACACATGTAGTAAAAATTAATGATCGAAAAAATATAGTAATTAGTGGTATAAAAAAAATAGTAAGTTTTGACGATCGGGAATTTCTATTAGAATCTTCCATGGGTACTATTATTATTAAAGGGAGTACCTTAGAAATGATAAAGTTAGATACAGTAGAAGGAAATGTTTCTATTAAAGGAAAAATTGATAGCTTTGCTTATACTGATACTGCTAGCAAAGAAAACTCAATAATCAGTAAGTTATTTAAATGAAACAATTACTTTTATTAATAGTTTCATTCTCATATGGTTTTATTACTTGCATATTATATATATTTATAAATAAATATATAAAAAAAATAATAGTATTATATTATCTAATTAATTTTATATACTTTACCTTAATTACCATTACATATATTTATTTACTTTTTATCTTAAATCGAGGAGCAATACATATTTATCTAAAGCTTATGTTATTAGCTGGTTTTATAACAGGTTATTATCTGTCAAATTTACGTAAAACAAAGATATTTAAATAAGAATTAAATATAATTACCCATTTTTTAATGTTATAATTACTATACGGGAGTGTGACCAAAATGAAATGTTCTAGAAAAGACAAAAGACGTTTACTTATTTGGTCATTATTGATTTTTATAATTGTATCCTATTTAGGTGTTTTTACATATAATTATTGGTCAAAGATTTTAAATAATTATAAAGCTAAAGAAGAATTGGAAAAACAATATGAAGAACTACTATCCGATGAAAAGAAATTAAATAGTGAAGTAACAAAATTACAAGACCCGGATTACGCAGCAAAGTATGCCAGAGAAAAATATATGTATAGTAAAGACGGAGAATTAATTATCCGCATTAAGGAATGATTTGATAAAAATCATTTTTTATGATAAAATTAGCTGCACGGGGCCGAATTTTGGTTTCGACAGAATATTAAAGATATTATTTGCAATTGGTTTGCTGTACCTAAAGCAGCACAATAAAAATAAATAACAATAATCAAAGAACTGCTCTAGCATTTGCTTAATTAAAAGCTTGCGAGCCCTGTTATATTACTAGTCTCACAGAGTAATAATAACGGGTCATATTTAGTGAGATATATTTATAAAGTTGCTTTGCTTTATAAATGAATATTTAAAGCTTAGCCAGTATTTTTTTGATAGATTCTTAAATACCGGTGAAATAACAATCTATCTAAATTTGTAGACGATAATATTTTTATATTTTGGACAGCAGTTCAAATCTGCTCGGCTCCACCAAATTAATGATAAGTAGTTCAGTTAATTAATGACTGAGCTTTAAGAATTACTAACATAATGTTAGTTTTTTATTGGAATTTTCAACAAATTCACTTCAAAACAATTGATTATTTGCTTAATAAAAGTTAAAATATAATTAAGGAGGTAGAAAAATGAAAGAGAAAATTAAAGGGTGGATTTTTGGAGTAATAGTTTTAATAATTTTATTAATACCAATTATTACTGATTATTATAAATCCAAAAGTATTGAGGTAATTTCATACGATACATACAAAGACACTGTTTCAAACAGTAATTTTGCATTATTTTATATAGGTAATCCAAAATCAAAAACATATAATAGTATAGAAGATAATCTTCTAGCATTACGTACTGATTTTGATATTGTAATTAGTGCATTAAATACTGAAAAGCTAACTGAAGATGAAAAAAATGAATTAGCTAAAAACAAAATTGATTTTGAAACTGGTTATGTTTTTGCAAAAGATGGTGAAGTTGTCTACTATCAAAAAGGAGAAATTGATAAAGATCGTTTAAAAGTCTTAATCGATAAATATTATAATAATATTATTCCTGAAGATGAAATTGCCTACAAAGTAGCAAAAGACTACAAAGAATACAAAAAATTAGTTGATGCTAAAAAGATTACCATGGCAGTATTTGGATATGAATCATGTGGATACTGTAAGTTATATAAACCTGTATTCAATGAAGTTGCAATAGAATATAAATTAAATATATATTATTTTGATTCAGCAACGTTCAATGAAACAGAATATAAGAAAATAATGAACTCAGGTTTAAAAATTCCAAAATCATGTACTGATACTGGTAAAGAACAAAGATTATCAGATGGATTTGGTACTCCACTAACAATATTTACTAAAAATGGTAAAATAGTTGACTGTATTAGTGGATATGTTGGAAAAGACACCTTAGTTTCAAAATTAAAATCTGTTGGCTTGATTAAATAGAGGAGCGAGAACATGAATACAACATATAAACTAGTAAAGGAGTTTAAGAAAAAATATCCTTGGACTGTTACATGGTGGCGTCTAAAAAAGCATGCTGCTCTTTTAGAAAAATATTTACATCCAAAAGAACAGGTCATATATGCTTTTGCCGGTCAAAATGATAATGATCCAAATAGTTTTTTCAATACAGCTGTTATTGCAATTACGAATGAAAGACTTATTGTTGCTCAAGATCGTTTAATTGTCGGATACGATGTATCATTTGTAACTCCTGACTTGTATAATGATTTAACAGTCAATGCTGGTTTATTATGGGG
>JAAYPA010000111.1 GCA_012520055.1 Mollicutes bacterium | reverse complement strand
CCAGCCGTATTCGGCTGAGAAGCTGGTGCCCCAGTTGCGGTAGCTGCCGCTCACTTTGGTATTGTCCGGATCATTTAGGTAACTATCATAGCTGGTTTTCAGACGCCCTTGTTTGATGATGAGGTCAAGGAAATGTCCGCTTTCACCTAGCCAGGCGGCATAACCGCCAATGCTCAGGCTGGTCGCATCGCCGCTGCCATGTGCCAAACTAAGGTCTGAGTCAAGATAGCCGACGACGTAGCCGGCACGCCAAGTGCGGCCCCAGAAATCGACCTTGCTATCATGACCACCCTGGATGGCGGTATAGCGCTGGGTGGTGCTGCGGGTACCGATATTGGCGATTTCCTGCTCACCTTTGTAGACCTGCACCCAGTCTCCGCTTTCTCCAGGGTTGTTTCGCAGCTCGCCCATGCGCCGGATCAGGCTGTTATTCTCCTGCCGCCAAATCATTAGGCTGCCGGTTGCAGCATCAGAGGCGGTGTAGCAGGTCTCACTGGGTTCAGGCAACCCGGAATCAGATAAATCAAGACCGGTAATTGACCAGACAGTGCCGTCCGGACTGGCTGCCAGGGTCGGCGTGTAACGGTAAGCTCCGTAGTCGGTGGCGACTGCGCTAAAGCCGATACCGCTGCCAGGTACTGCGGCAAAGGGCACAGAAACGCCGTCAATCGTATCGTCGCTTTCGTATAAGGGATCATAGGCAATCTGCAGAGTGTGCTGCACCGAACCGCCGCTGGCAATGGTGATGTGGTCGGCTTTGCCCTTCGCCAGGTCGGTGGCAATGATAAAATTAGCTGCGCCGGTAAGTTTATCAATGGTAAGTCTGCGGTCCGCAGTCTTGTTGATACTTTCTGGGGTAACGTTACTTAAAATAATTTTGCCGCCGGTTACCGTCAGATCCTCGATAGTATAGGATAAGTCGTTGTCCAATCCTGCTTGAATACTTCCCTGATTCAGGATAGTGCTGCCAGCTAGAGTAGCTCCGTCATTGATGAGGATGACAGAGCCGCCGTTGATAGTGGTATCTGTGACAATGGCGCCTGATCGCACAGTTTGCCAGCCGCCATTATGGACGGTAGTGTTCGTGGCACTACCGCTGTTGTACACATTCTGCTTCCCACCGCTGTTGATCGTGGTGCCAGTGGTGCTGCCATCCGCATTCACATTTTGCTCGCCACCGTTGATTGTGGTGCCAGTAGTGCTGCCGCCTGCATTCACATTTTGCTCGCCACCGTTGATTGTGGTGCCAGTGGCAGTGCCGCTATTGTATACAATCTGCTCCCCGCTGCTGTTTATCATGGAGCTGCTGGCGCTGCCGCCATTCACAACCTGCTGACCACCGCTGTTGATGGTGGTCGCACTGGCTGTGCCGTATAACTCCTGTAAGCCGTAACTATAGATGTCGCCAGCGGAGTCAATAAATCCATTTATGGTAGTGTTATTAGCGATGCCGCCTGTAGACACAATCTGCTGGCCGCCGCTGTTAATCGTGGTGTCGGTAGCAGTACCGCCAGAGAACACCTCCTGTTGG
>JAAYPA010000036.1 GCA_012520055.1 Mollicutes bacterium | reverse complement strand
TTTCTGGATCATCTCTATCTAAAATAATAACACCATTAGCCCATAATCCATATCCATTTCTGAAAGATTCAAGAACTAAGATTTTATTACCAAAAACAATAAAACCACTTTCACCAATCGCGTTAACACCTGATACTATGTCGTCACTTTGGCGATGATTTACTATAAATATTTTACCTTTTTTAGTCTTTTTTAATTCTTCGCTATAATCAACTATTAATTTATATTTTGTGTCTGCAGCAAATTCTTTTCGTAATTTTGGTGCAATTATCTTTCTAATTACTATTCCTTTTTTTGATACTGTTTTTTTAACATCATTACTTAATAAATACTTGATTCCGTAACTTGTATCATTATTTTTAATCATCAAAAAATTGTTTAATTTTCCAATTATTATATATAATTATTCCCCCCCTTTTAAAATTGACAGTTTGTTATTTTATCATTAAAAAGATTTTAGTCAAATTTATTTATCTTTCAGTCTTTAAAATACTTAGGAAAGCTTCTGGTGGAATTTCTACATTACCAACCATTTTCATTCTTTTTTTACCTTCTTTTTGTTTTTCCAAAAGTTTTCTTTTACGAGTAATATCGCCACCATAGCATTTAGCTAAAACATTTTTTCGCATAGCACTGATATTTTCTCTGGCAATTACTTTTGAACCAATACTTGCTTGGATAGGAACTTCAAATAATTGTCTGGGAATAATTTCTCTTAAATTTTTAGTAATGGTTCTTCCTCTTTGATAAGCAGTATCTTTATGGACGATAACACTTAAAGCATCAACAATTTCACCATTAAGAAGAATATCCATTTTAACTAAGTCACTTTCTTTATATCCGGATAATTCATAATCAAATGATGCATATCCTTTTGTATAACTTTTTAAACGATCAAAAAAATCATAAACAATTTCAGCTAAAGGTAATTCATAATGAATATTTACTCTTTTAGTATCAATATATTCAGTTGTAATATAATATCCTCTTTTTTCTTGGCATAATTCCATAATAGAACCGATATATTCACTAGGAACAAAGATACTGGCTTTAACATAAGGTTCACTAATAGTACTTATTTTAACCCGGTCGGGCATTTCACATGGATTATCTATATAAATTTCTTCACCATCGGTTAATAAAATTTTATAAATAACTGAAGGACTGGTAGCAATAATATCAATACCAAATTCTCTTCTGATTCTTTCCTCAATGATTTCTAAATGTAATAAGCCTAAAAAACCACATCTATAACCAAATCCCAAGGCTTCACTGGTTTCCGGCTCAAATGTAAATGATGCATCATTAAGTTTTAATTTTTCTAAGGCTTCTTTTAGAACTTCAAATTTATTTGGTTCAATTGGGTAAATACCGGAAAATACCATTGGTTTCATTATTTGATAACCGGGAAGTGGTTTACTTGCCGTCATTCTTTTTGTTGTAATAGTATCCCCAACTCTTACCGCATCAATATTTTTAATACTTGCACTAACCCAACCTACTGAACCGGCTTTTAAAGTTTTGACTCTGGTTTCTTCTGGTTTATTAACACCTATTTCTACAACTTCATATTCTGCTCCGGTAGCCATCATTTTAATAATATCATTTTCATTAATTTCACCAGATTTAACTGCAATTGAAGCAACAACACC
Source organism: Mollicutes bacterium (assembly GCA_012520055.1). Classification (GTDB taxonomy): domain Bacteria; phylum Bacillota_I; class Bacilli_A; order RF39; family UBA660; genus DUUS01. The sequence goes on along the minus strand of JAAYPA010000036.1, from coordinate 847 downwards.
ACGATATGAATCAAAATAGGAATCAAAAATTAAAGCTTTCGTTTCATTAGGATTATCTTCTTTAGGAGTTGGAATTCGCTCTATAATAGCATCTAAAATCTCTAATACGCCAACACCAGTTTTAGCACTACAAAGAAGAATTTCATCATCGGTAAAACCAAACATTTCATGTAATTCTTTCTTAATACGAGGAACATCTGCATTAGGTAGATCAATTTTATTGATTACCGGAATAATCGTTAAATTATTATTAAGGGCTAAAAATAAATTAGCTAAAGTCTGAGCTTCTACTCCCTGAGCAGCATCAACTACTAAAAGAGCTCCTTCACAAGCTGCTAAACTTCTTGAGACTTCATAAGAAAAATCGACGTGTCCCGGAGTATCTATTAAATGTAATGTATATCCTTTATATTCAAGTTCGACGGTATTTAGTTTAATAGTAATACCACGTTCTCTTTCAATATCCATGCTATCTAAAAGCTGAGGTTTTATATTTCTTTTCTCAACGACCCCGGTAAGCTCTAAAATACGATCAGCTAAAGTACTTTTACCATGATCAATATGAGCTATAATACAAAAATTGCGAATCTTTTCCATCGTGTCAATCACCTAGTGGTAATTTTATCATATATCTTCATAATTATAAATATTTTTCCTAAGTTTTTCTTCTCTTAAATAACCTTTATAAAATTTATCATCCAAATTATACAAATAATCTAGTATATTATTTAACCCAGTATTTTTTTGTTCTTTAAAATTACGACATAATAATAATTTTAAAAAAGAATTATTGTAATTATTCTTATATATGTAATATACATTTTCTTTAAATTGATTTAAGCCTTTA
>JAAYPA010000035.1 GCA_012520055.1 Mollicutes bacterium | reverse complement strand
TTTTCTTTTTTTCTATAAATGTTTTAATAGTTAAATCACTATCACTGGCTGTTAAATATAATCCATCTTTTTCTAAATCAAACTTTACTCCATTTAATATTGGAATAATATTTCTAGGAGAAATAGCTCTCATTACATTAGTCAAACTTTCTAATAAAATATTTTTTTCGATTAAAAATTTCATTTTCATTCCTTCTTTCTTTTATTTATTATTATTATTACTGTTAATTTTGTTCATAACTCTAATTTTATAAGTGATTATCACAAATTTTAATGTTTATAATTTAAATTTTATCCTCATTAATTAACAATATTATTTTTTATTTCTTCAATTATCTTTTTTAATTCTTCATTTATTTTAAGTTCTTGAGTTATTTTATCACAAGCATGAAGAACAGTTGAATGATCTCTATTACCAAATTCAAGTCCTATTTTTACAATTGTCTCTTCGGTGGTCATCCGGCATAAATACATAGCAACTTGCCGTGGATAACTAATATTAGCATTTCTTTTTTTACTTTTTAAATCATCGATAGTTATATGATAGTAATCTGCTATCGCTTTTTGAATTTTAGTTATATTATTTGTAATATAAATTGATTTTCCAATATAATCTTTTAAAGCTTCTACCGCAAAGTCTAAATTTATTTCTTTAGGCCCCATGATGGCGGCATAAGCATAAAGTCTAGTTATAGCACCTTCTAAATGTCTGACATCATTTTCACAATTGGTAGCTATATATTCAATAACTTCTTCTTTTACTAAACTGGCAACCTCATGCCCGAGCATTTTATCTTTTAGTATTTTACATCTGAGTTCAAAGTTTGGTGGATATATATCTACAGTTAATCCCCATCTGAACCTTGTTCTTAATCTCTCCTCTAAAAGTTTTAAATCATCTGGAGACCGATCCGAACTAATTATTATTTGTTTATTAGAATCATATAAAGTATTAAAAGTGTGGAAAAATTCCGCTTGAGTCTTCTCTGCACTGCCTAAAAACTGAATATCATCGATTAATAATACATCAATATTACGATATTTTTGTTTAAAATAATCAACAACATCATAATTATTTTCAATTTTTTTATTTATTCCGATAAAATCAGCGATAAACTCTTCACTAGTTACATATAAAACTTTTTTTTCACTATTCTCTTTAACATAATTTCCAATCGCGTGCATTAAATGGGTTTTTCCCAGGCCACTTTTACCGTGAATAAATAAAGGGTTATATATTTTACCAGGTTGTTCAGCTACAGCTACAGCTGCTGTTTGGGCAAATCTATTACTTTCTCCGATAACAAAGTTAGCAAATGTATATCTGGGATTCAAATTAGAATTAAAATTTAAATCTAAATCCTTTATTTCTTCTTTTTCTTTTTTTTCTTCCTCAATAACTTCTTCTTCAACTATAAATTCTAAATCATAACTATTACCCGTCAAACCGGAAATAATTTCATCAATTAAATCATAATAAGTATCGTTTAGAAATTTTTTGTGGAAAGTCATAGGAACTTGAATAACTAATTTACAATTATCTTGTTTTAAAAGTTTAGTATCTTTAAACCAGGTATCAAAGGAAACAGAGGAAATTTTACTCTTTAATACATTAAGAAAATTTTCCCATAACATATTATTTTCCATTTAACCACCCCGCTCGACATTTTCTCTAACTAAAATAATTGTAAGACTTTTTTGTGAAAAAAGGAAGTCCTCAAAATTACAAAAAAGGTAATCCACATGTTATCCACATAGTTATACACAATTTAATGCTTATAATAACTGATAAGAAATGATTTTTCAACATTTTCCACAAATTTTATTTCACAATTAAAAATAATTAGTAACATTTTCCACATTTTTGTTCAAATTTAGCCCATTAATACAAAGGTTGACTAAATTTTAAGAGTATATTATAATGAAACCACTTAACAGATTTGGAGGTGCAATAATGATAGGGACATATCAACCTAATAACCGTAAGAAAAGTAAAAAACATGGTTTTTTTGCTCGTAAAGGTTCAAAAATTTTAAAACAAAGAAGAAAAAGAGGACGCAAAGTTCTTTGTAGATAAGCCACATGATTTAACGTGGTTTTTATTAAGGAGAAAAATGAAAAAAGAAGATCGTATTAAAAGTAAGATTGAATTTGATAATTTTATTAAAAAAAACAAGTCAGTCAAAAATGATTTTTTTGTTGTACATTTTTCTTTAAAAAAAAAGGATAATAGTAGATTTGGTATTGCGGTAGGAACTAAGGTAGGAAATTCTGTAATAAGAAACAAATTTAAAAGAAGAATTAAAGAAATAATTAAAGAAGAACGAAATTTATTTAAAAATGACTTAGATTATATTATAATAGTTAGGAAGCAATGCATAGAAATAGGTTATAAAGAAATGAAGGAAAAATTAATTGAATTAATTAATATGGTGAATGAAAATGAATAAAAGAAAAAAAATAATTATACTAATCGCTGTAATATTATTTATGGTTTCCGGCTGTACTAAATATTTAGCTGATGATAATCGTAAAAGGATTACTAATGAAGAAACAGGTCAAAGTTTACCTTCTAATATATTATGTAAACCAGAAAATGATAATTTAGTAAAAATATATGAAAAACATGAATCACAAATGGAAATCAAATTAAATGATTTACCAGAATGTAAAAACTTAAAATTATATAATTCTGAATATTATCCCGGCTTTTGGGCTCAAATCTTTGTTGTTCCACTAGCTTGGTATATAATTAAAGTTGGAGCTTTATTTAAGAATTATGGTATAGCAGTAATGATCGTCGGAATATTAATAAGAGTATTACTTTTACCGTTTACAATTAAAACTGCCAAACAATCAGCAAACATGAAAAAAGCTCAACCAGAATTAAGAAGATTAGAAGAAAAATATAAAAATAATAATGATAAAGAAGCAATGATGTTAAAGAGTCAAGAAATGATGATGATTTATAAAAAATATAATGTAAGTCCAGTAGGTGGTTGCTTAATATCTTTCTTACAATTACCAATCTTCTTGGCATTTTTGGAAGCAATTAATAGAATACCTGCTATCTTTGAAGCAAAACTATTTAAATTCCAATTAGGAACAACACCATTAAAAGGATTTTCCGGTGGAAACTATTGGTATATTATTTTAGTGATTCTAATTATTTTAACTACATATATTTCATTTAAATACAATATGAATACAACCGGTAGTGATGAACAAGAAAAACAAATGAAGTTTATGACAAACTTTATGTTAGTATTTATATCTATCGCATCACTAAGCTTACCAAGTGCAATAGCACTATATTGGATTGCAACTAATGGATTCAGTGTTATTCAAAATTTAATTATTAAAAAAAGGAGTAATTAAAATGGAAGTATATGTTTATGAAGGTAAAGAAGAAAACGAATTATTAGAAAAAGCATTAACTGAACTTAAATTAACTGAAGAAGAGGTATTATACAAAACTGAAGAAAAGAAAGCCGGTTTATTTAAAGGAACAGTATATAAGTTATCTATAATCAAAATAAGTGAAATATTAAAATATTTAAAAGAATACTTAGCTACTATTACCAAAGATATGGGTTTAGAAGTTTCTTTTGAAACCAATATCAGAAATAAGCAAATAACTATTAAAATGTTTTCTGATAACAATGCCATATTAATAGGTAAAAACGGGCAAACATTATCTGCTTTAACGCTTTTATGTAAACAAGCCATTTATAGTCAATTAGGTATATATGTATACATTAATTTAGATGTAGAAAATTATAAAGATAAACAAGTAGCCCATTTGGAAAGATTAGCTAAAAATATTGCTCGGGAAGTAAGACAAACTCAAACCCCGGTGGTCATGGATAATATGAATTCTTATGAAAGAAGAGTAGTTCATAATATTTTAACAAATTTTAAGGGAGTTAAAACTGAAAGCGAAGGCGAAGAACCAAATCGTCATATAATTGTAAAACCAGCAAAGGAGTAAACTCCTTTTTTATTTTCAGAAAAATGTTTTTGTGCTATAATACGGTGCGAGGTGAAGACTATGGATTCAACTATTTGTGCTATCTCAACTGCCTTAGGTGTTGGTGCCATAAGTATAATTAGAGTTAGTGGTCCGGATGCTATTAAAATAGTTAATAGTATTTTTTCTGGTGCAGATTTAACTAAAGTTCATAGTCACACGATTAGTTATGGTTTTATTACATATAAAAACGAAAAAATTGATGAAGTTTTAATAAATGTAATGAGAGCACCAAAAACATTTACGACAGAAGATATTGTTGAAATCAATAGTCACGGTGGTATAGCCACAACCAATAAAATATTGGAAATTCTTTTAAGTGAAGGTTGTGAGTTGGCTGAACCGGGAGAATTTACCAAAAGAGCTTTTTTAAATGGTCGGATAGATTTACTTGAAGCCGAAGCAGTGGGAGATTTAATATCAAGTGAAACCGAAAAATCAAGAAAACTAGCTATTAATCAAATTTCCGGAAAACTTTCTAAAAATATCAATAAATTACGTCAAGATATTATTAGTCTGCAAGCTAATATTGAAGTAAATATTGACTATCCGGAATATGAAGACATCGAAGTTATTACTAATGATGTTCTTCATCCGAATTTAGAAAAAATAAAAGAAAAATTAGCAGAATTATTAAAAGATGCTAAAAATGGTAAAATAATTAAAAATGGGATAGATGTAGCCATCATCGGTAAACCAAATGTAGGAAAAAGTAGTATTTTAAATTCTTTATTAGAAGAAAATAAAGCTATTGTAACGAATATTCCCGGAACAACCAGAGATATTGTGGAAGGAAAAATAATTTTAAATGGAATTGTTTTAAATTTTATAGATACAGCGGGAATTAGAGAAACTAGTGACATTGTCGAAAAAATTGGCATACAAAAAAGTCAAGATATTAGTCAAAATGCTGATTTAATTATTTATGTTATAGACAATACATCAAAAGACACAAAAGAAGATATAGATTATTTAAAATCTCTAAAAAATAAAAATATTATTATCTTTGTTAATAAAAATGATCAAGAATCAAAATTTGATCAAAATAAGTTTGCAAATTATAATCTAGTTTTCGGTAATACTGTAACCAAAGAAGGTTTAAATAATTTAAAGCAAACAATAACCAATTTATTTAATTTAGAAAATTTAGAAACCAAAGATTACACATATTTATCTAATGCCCGTCAAATATCTTTAGTAAAAAAAGCCAAAGATATTATAGAGCAAGCTATAAATAGTTTAAATAATGAAGCTCCTATTGATTTAATAACCGTAGATTTACGCAATTGTTATGAAACTTTAGGTGAAATAATCGGAGCAACTTATAAAGAAGATTTATTAAATGAATTATTTTCTAAATTTTGTTTAGGAAAGTAGGAAAATTATGAAATATGAAATAATCGTAGTGGGAGGAGGCCACGCTGGTTGTGAGGCAGCCCATGCGGCAAGCAAAATAGGGCATAAAACAGCTTTAGTTACTTCAAATCTTAAAAATATAGCTGATATGCCTTGTAATCCATCTATCGGAGGAACAGCTAAGGGAATTGTCGTAAGAGAAATTGATGCCTTAGGTGGATTAATGGGTAAAATAGCAGATCGAAGCTTATTACAAATTAAAATGCTTAACAATGCTAAAGGACCGGCCGTGAGATCACTTCGTGCTCAAGCTGATAAAATAACATATCCAAAAGAAATGCTTAAAGAACTACAAAGCATACCTACTTTGGATATAATTGAAGGAATGGTTGAAAAATTGCTTGTCAAAGACAACAAAATAGAGGGAATTGAATTAGAAGATGGCAAGCAAATTTTTTGTGATGCTTTAATCTTAACTACTGGAACATATTTAAAAAGTAAGATATTAATAGGTGATCAAACTAAAGAAGAGGGGCCTCATGGTGAAAGAAGTTCAAAATTTTTAAGTGATCATTTAAAAAAACTAGGTTTCGAACTATTAAGATTAAAAACCGGAACTCCTCAACGTATCGAAAGAAGTTCCATAGATTTTAATAAATTAAAAGCAGAACCTGGAGATAAAACTTTTTGGACTTTCAGTTTTGATAATGAACCATGTTATAAAATAGATGAGCAACAAGACTGTTATATTACTTATACTACTGAAAAAACTCATAAAATTATTAAAGATAATCTAAAAAGATCAGCAATGTATAGCGGAAATGTTAAAGGTACCGGAACAAGATATTGTCCTTCTATTGAAGATAAAGTAGTTAGATTTGCCGATAAAGAAAGACATCAATTATTCTTAGAACCGGAAAGTTTATATTATGAAGATATTTATTTACAAGGGTTTTCAACAAGTATGCCATATTATGTTCAAGAACAAATGGTAAAAAGCTTACCGGGTTTAGAAAATGCTAAAATATTAAAATTTGCCTATGCTATTGAATATGATGCTATTAATCCGATTCAATTAAAACCAACATTGGAAACTAAAATAATTGAAAATTTATTTACTGCCGGACAAATAAATGGTACTAGTGGCTATGAAGAAGCAGCCTGTCAAGGATTAATGGCGGGAATTAATGCTAGTTTAAAAGTTAGAAATCAAGAACCACTGGTTCTAAAAAGAAATGAAGCTTACATTGGTGTTTTAATAGATGATTTGGTAACCAAAGGAACTATTGAGCCTTATAGATTGCTTACTTCTAGAGCTGAATTTCGTCTAATTTTAAGACACGATAATGCAGATCTTAGAATAAGAGAACATGGCTATAGAGTAGGGCTTATTGATGAGAGCAGATATCATGTCCTTTTAGATAAAAAAGAAGGTATTAATTATTTAATAGATACGTTAAAAACAATTAAAGTAACGCCTAAAAATTTTCCGGAAGGTTTAGAAAAAAAACTAATAGGGGATAAATTACATGCCGGATATACTTTATATGAATTAACCAAAAGACCGGAAATAAAAATCAAAGATTTTATTGAAAATAATCTGATTAATCAAAATTGGCCAGATGAAATAATAGAAGCTGTTGAATTTACCATCAAATATGATGGATATATTTCCAAAACATATAAAGATGTTGAAAAATTACTAAAACTAGAAGAAAAACAAATTCCTGAAGATATTGATTATGATAAAGTGCCGAATATTGCGTCTGAAGCAAGGGAGAAATTAAAAAAAATAAAACCTTTAACTATCGCTCAAGCTACAAGAATAAGTGGTGTAAATCCCGTTGATATATCATTATTAGCTGTTTATTTAAAGAAAGAGTATGGAAAATGAAAATAGAAGAGTTTATTAATTCTTTAAAAGAATTAAATATTAGTTATACTGATGAGATGTTAAATAAGCTAGAAGAATATTATCATTTTTTAATTGAATATAACAGTCATACTAATTTAACAGCTATTACATCTTTAGAACAAATTTACTTAAAACATTTTTATGATTCTTTAACCATTGTTAAAGCTATAGATTTAAATGATATTAAAACAGTTCTTGACATCGGAACAGGAGCTGGTTTTCCTGGAGTAGTTTTAAAAATATTTTTTCCACATATTGAAATTACTTTATTAGATTCTAATCATAAGAAGACAAAATTCCTAGAACTTTTAGTTAATAAGTTAGAATTAAATAAGGTAAATATTATCTGTAATCGTAGTGAAAATTATATTAAAAATAACCGCGAATCCTTCGATTTGGTTGTTTCAAGAGCAGTTGCAGATTTAACTGTTTTGACAGAATTATCTTTACCATTTGTAAAAGTAGGCGGATTATTTATTTCCTACAAAGGCGATAACAAAGAAGAAATAAATTCTTCTTTATTTGCAGTGAAAGAATTAGGAGGAAAATTAATAGATGTTATTAATTTAACTTTACCTAATGAAAATAGTAAAAGAAGTTTAGTAGTTGTAGAGAAAATAAATAGGACTTCTTCCTTATATCCAAGAACTTATGACAAAATTCTTAAAAAGCCATTGAAAATAAAAGAAAAATAAAGTAATATATAGATAGAATAGAAAAAGGGGCTAAAAATCATGGATGAAAATCAATCTATACATATGATTAATATTGATAATATCATTCCCAATCGTTTTCAACCACGATTAACTTTTGATGAGCAAGCACTTAATGAGTTATCAGCATCAATCAAAGAACATGGTATTATTCAACCCCTTGTTTTAAGAAAAGTTGATGACAAATATGAAATTGTAGCCGGAGAACGTAGATACAAAGCAGCTACTTTAGCAGGACTTACCGAAGTACCAGCAATAATTGTTAATTTTGATGATAATAAAAGTGCCGAAGTTGCTTTAATTGAAAATGTTCAAAGAAGAAATTTAACTTCTATCGAAGAAGCCAAATCTTATAAAAAGATTTTAGATAAAAAATACTTAACTCAGGAAGACTTAGCAAAGAAATTAGGTGTATCTCAATCAACAATTGCTAACAAATTAAGATTACTTAATTTATCACCAAATGTTCAAGAGGCTTTATTAAATGAGAAAATAAGTGAAAGACATGCTCGAAGTTTATTGCAAATGCCTAATCATGCTGAACAGGATTTAATGCTTAACAGAGTTATCCAAGAAAGAATGACTGTACGTCAATTAGATAATGCCATAAAAGAAAAATATGGCGCTCAAAATGAGGAAAGTTCTGAAGAAAACATAAAAGTGCCTAATTTTACCGAGGAAAATTTTGATATGTCACAACCTCAAAATATTTTTGAACCGCAAAATATTGAAAATACTACTCCGGAAGAACCAAAAGTAGAGACTTTGGAAATTCTCCCTGATGATATACAACCGGTAAATGAAGTAGAACAACTGCAACCAAAAAACACAATCAGTAAATTGTTAAATATTTTTGATAAACCGGAATATCCATCCTTGGAAGATCAACAAGTTAATCTATCATTTGACAATAGTAGCTCAAATATTTTTGATACATCTGAAGATGAAGAAGTTAAAGAAGTAGAAAAAATTCCGGAAGTTAATAATGTAACTCCGGAACCGATTATTCAAGAAGTAAAAGTAGAAGAACCAAAGCCCAAAATAAAAGAAAATGATCTTAATTCAGTTATAACATCATATAAAGAGTTAGAACAAGAAGTAAAAGATGCAGGATATAAAATTACTTCTGAAGAATTTGATTTTGAAGATTTATATCAAATTATTATTAAAATAGATAAACAAGCCGAATAGCTTGTTTTAATTTTCTCCATATGTTGGTTCAGAACCTTTTTTAAAATAAAATAAAGTACTTTTTTTACTTGTAGTATCATGTTCTCCGGTAATGGCGTTAAGAGGTAGTGCAACCACATTTTCCGGCATCTCGTACCAATTTCTTTCTTTATCTTTTAAGGCATACTCGACAGTTTCATACCATATTTCTTTTATTTTTTTTGAATAAGTATTGCTGACTTTTTCATTATAATCATTACCACTCCACATAAGCATTAAAATATCCGGATTATAACCAGTTATCCAGTAATCAAAATCAGTAGTACCACTTTTTAAAGCAAATCTACGGTCTAATTTAGCCCCCAAAGATAAAACTGTCGGGGTAGCATAATCTATAAAGTGAGAATCATAAGTGGTGGTCATTAATTCATTGACGATAAAAGTATAAGCTTTATCTAAAACCTCTTCTGGTTCTTCTTTATATTCATAAATAACATTACCGCTTGAATCTTCAACCTTTTGAATAAAATGAAGTTTATTATAAGTTCCGTAATTAGCAAGAGTATTATAAGCATGAGCAAAATCAAACATGTTGAATTCAGTAGCTCCCAATGCAAGAGAAGGATTCGGGAGTATTTCACTTTTTAATCCAGCAAGTTTTAAACTATCTATTAAAACTTGTTCTCCTAAGAATAAATGAGTTTTAACTGCATAAACATTATCTGAATAGGATAGGGCAGCTGCCATAGTAATATTTTTATTGCCATAAATATTAGCATAATTAGTAGGTTCATATTTTTGATTATCGGCAAAAACAAAACTGGTAAGTTCACTTCGAAAAGTAGAGGCCGTAGTCATATTATTTTCTAGAGCTCCATAATATAAGAAAGGCTTGATTATTGAACCAACTTGTCTCTTAGCTTGTATTACCCGATTGTATTGACTTTTAGCATAGTCAACACCTCCGGCTAAGGCAAGAACACCTCCGGTTGATGGATCTATAACAATACTGGCTGTTTGAACATTTTCATCATTGATATGTTTAATAATAGCTTCTTCCATAGTGGTTTGAATGCCTATATCTAAGTTAGTAAATATTTTTAACCCGCCGGATTTTATTAGTGACTTAGGAATCATTCCTAAGCTGTTTAATTCACTTAATACGGCATCATGATAGTACATTAAAGTTTGAAGATTATTTGTTTCTCTTTTACCGTAAATTTCTAGTTTTTCCTTAAATAAATTATTATAGTCTTCATCAGTAATATGTTTGTTTTTTACCATACTTTGGGCAACAGTCTTAGCTCTTTTTATACATAAATCATAATTATTAATTGGATTATAATTTTCAGGACTTCTGGGAATACCTACTAAAATAATAGCTTCTTCTAAGCTTAAATCTTTACTTTTTTTGTTAAAATAATATTGACTGGCATTTTCAATACCAAAGTTTCCTCTTCCAAAATTGATAGTATTTAAATAACCTTCTAATATTTCATCCTTATCATAATGAACTTCTAAATTCATTGTTAAAAAAGCTTCTTCCAGTTTTCTTGCCCAAGTTTGATCAAAATCTAAATACATATTTTTAACATATTGCATTGATATGGTAGAAGCACCTGCTGTAATACGTTTTTCTTTAAAATTAGTAAATAAAGTTTTGATTATTCTTAAATAATCAAAACCATTATGTTTATAAAAATTTTTATCCTCGACACTGATTATGGCATTAATAACATGAGGAGATATATCTTTTAATTTTACCCATTCTCTTCCTTCACTTCCTTGATACACAACAATATTACTACGATCATATATATTAATGGCATTTGCGGTATTTAAAGTTATTTTTGGAGAAAAATAAGCATACAAATAAAGACCTATAATAATAAGTAGGCCTGTAAAAAAAGATATTATTCCAAGTTTATATATAAATCTGATTATTTTCATGTTTCACCTCTATTTATTATGGATAAAATAGAGGTATTTATGCTAAAATACATAAAAGTGATTTATATGAATAAATTTGAATTTTATAAAGATAATAAAAAAATGGACTTAGATGGTACTATTACATTTAATCATGATGAATTAAAAATCATCAAAGACACCTCAGATTATACTATAATGTTAGATTTTCAAAAAAAACAATGTCAATTTACATTGAAAAATCATAAATTATCACTGAATATAAATGTTATAAATATGAACTATTTTCAAGAAGAAAACTGTCTTATTTTTAACTATATTTTAGAAACAGAACCGGAAGTAAAAAACACAATTAAAATTATGATTTAACTACCTAATATTTTTGTTGACAATATAATATATTATGATAAAATGATACTGTTTAAAAAAAGGCAGAAAAATCTATGATACATTTTTAAAGAAAGAGGTAATCCAAATGATTAAATTAACCCAAGAAGAAAAAGATACAATGTCTTATGATGATGTAGCATATTTAATTATAAAAGACAGTAATAAAAAAATTAAAACTCCAGATTTATTTAAGAAGGTAATTAAAGCTATGGCTTTACCTGAAGAAGAATTTTCCAGAGGTATTGGAGATTTCTTTGAATTACTAATAACTGATAAAAGATTCATTCTTTTAGAAGATGGTTATTGGGATTTAAAAATCAATCACAATACCAAAATTACGATAGATGAAGATGAAGAAGATATCGAAGATTTAGAATTACTTGATGAAGAAGAGGATGCAGAAGAACAAGATTTAGATGTTAATTATGATGATGATGCACCGGTTGATGATGAAGAAACCGATGATTTAGAAGATTTATTAATAATTGATGATACTGATGAAAGTGATGAAATGATAGTTTAGTACTATCCTTTTTTACTATTTATAAATTAGAGAAGAGGAAAAGTAATGATCGAAAGATTGGAAATAATTAAAAAAAGATATGAAGAAATTGATAAAGAACTATTGAATCCGGATATTCTTAAAGATTTTAATAAACAAAAAAAATTAAATCAAGAAAAAAGTAATTTAGAAGAGACCGTATTAAAATATGAAGAATATACCAGAACAAATAATGAAATCGAAGGATTAAAAGAACTTTTAAGTGATCCAGAAATGAATGAAATAGCTAAATTAGAATTACAATTTAATGAAGAACAATTGGATAAAATCACTCATGATTTAGAAATCTTACTTATTCCTAAAGATGAACATGACGGTAAAGATATCATAATGGAAATAAGAGGAGCAGCCGGTGGAGATGAAGCTAATATTTTTGCCGGAGATTTATTTAGAATGTATTCTAAATATGCTGATAAAAATGGTTGGAAAATTGAAGTAAACCATGCCATTGAAGGAACTTCCGGAGGATATTCAACTGTTGAATTTTCAATTACTGGTAAAAATGTCTATTCAAAATTAAAATTTGAAAGCGGAACTCATCGTGTCCAAAGAGTTCCGGAAACTGAAACACAAGGTAGAGTACATACTTCTACAGCAACTATTTTAGTTATTCCCGAAGTAGAAGACGTTGATGTGGAATTAAAACAAGAAGATATCAGAGTAGATGTTTATCGTAGTAGTGGAAAAGGTGGACAAGGTGTAAATACCACAGATTCAGCAGTAAGATTAACCCATATTCCAACCGGGATAGTAGTAACATGTCAAAATGAAAGAAGCCAAATCAAAAATAAAGAACGTGCCATGGTGGTTTTAAAATCTAAATTATATGATTTAGCAGCTCAAGAAAGAGAAAAAGAGAATGCCGCCGAACGTAAGAGTAAAATAGGTACCGGTGATCGTTCCGAAAAAATCAGAACATATAATTACCCCCAAAATCGAATCACTGATCATCGTATAAATTTCAGTATTATGGAATTAGACCGTGTTATGGAAGGAAATCTTGAGCCGATTATTGAAGCATTAATAACCGAAGATCAAAGAAGAAAACTAAGCAGGAATGAATAAACCGGATAATATTTCTTTAAATGATTGGCGTCTTTTAGAAAGAAAATATGTTAATTTAGATCCAATATTAAAAAAGTTAAACCAAGGATATCCTATCCAATACTTAATTGGTGATGTTGATTTTTATGGTCATCAAATTTTAGTAAATGAAAATGTCTTAATTCCCAGATTTGAAACAGAGACATTAGTTGAAAAAACTTTAAAATATGTTGATAAATTAGGTTTAGAAAAAGCTTCTGTTTTAGAAATTGGTACTGGTTCTGGATGTATAAGTATCTCTTTAAAAGGAAACTTACCTAATTTAGAAATTACTGCTATAGATATTAGTCGTAAAGCATTAAATTTAGCCAAGAAAAATGCTCGTCTAAATAAAACTAAAATTAATTTTATTTTAAAAGATTTATTTAGATTAAATTTAATCAATAATTATGATATTTTAATAAGCAATCCACCTTATTTAATAAAAGGTGAAAAAATTGATGGAAAAACTAAATATGAACCGGAAATAGCTTTATATGCCGATAAAACAGGATTAAATTACTATGTAAAAATATTTGATGTAGCTAAAGAAGTTTTAAATCAAAAATTTTTAATAGCTTTAGAGATTGATGAAGATAGAGCTACTGATGTAAAAAAAATAGCTTTAAAGAATTTTCCAAAAAGCAAAATAAAAATTGAAAAAGATTTAAATCAAAAAAATCGTTATATTTTCGTATATAGTGAATAAAAAAGATAAACACTTCTCATTATTACTTTGAAAGGAAGTGTTTTTTTATCAAAAAAATACTGGTTTTCTTAGCTTTAATGATTGCTTTTTCCGTATATGCTAAATCGCAAAGTGAAGATATTGTAATTATTCCTGATACTTCATTAAGATTTAGAGTAATAGCAAACAGTAATTCGTTAGATGATTATTTAATAAAAACTAAAGTTAAAGAACATGTTGAGGAAGAACTGATAAAATTACTTTCCTCTGCAAAAACATTGCAAGAAACCAAAGACATTTTAAAAGAAAATATAAACAATATTAATAACGTAGTGAGAGATTCTTTAGAAGAAAAAGAGGATTTTCAAATAAATTTAGGTCTTAATTATTTTCCAAAAAAAGTATATAAGGGAGTCGTTTATCCGGAAGGATATTATGATTCCCTTGTTATAACTATCGGAGAAGGTAATGGTGAAAACTGGTGGTGTGTTTTATTTCCACCATTATGTTTATTAGAACAGAATGATAATACCGAAGATGTTGAATATCGCTTTTTTATATCAAGAATAATTAAATATTTTAAATAATATACTTAATTGGAGGTTTCAGTGTTAAGTATATTTTTTATTGGTCTTGCTTTAAGTATGGATGCTTTTTCTTTAGCACTCGGGTTAGGTACTTCACAAATTAGTAAATTACAGAAAATCATTTTGCCTTTACTTGTTGGTATAATGCACTTTATAATGCCTGTCTTAGGCCTTATAATCAGTGACCGTTTATCAAGCATATTTCAGATTAATTTTAGATTTTTAGTCATTATAATATTTTTATATCTAGGTTTAGTAATGATTTTAGAAAATAAAGAATTAAATAAAATAATTAAATATTCAATATTCAATTTATTAACTTTAGCTTTCAGTGTCAGTGTTGATAGTTTTTCTGTTGGTTTAAGTTTAAAAGCATATGATATAAAAATATTTATGCCATCATTTATATTTTTTATATGTAGCATGATTATTACTTATTTAGGTTTAGTTATAGGAGAGTATTCAACTAAGCATTTAAAAGAAAAAGCGCCTATCTTAGGAGGCATGATTTTTATCATCTTAGCCATTGTCAATATAATAAAATATTTTGTTTAATTATTTGACAATTAACAAAATAAAATATATATTAAAACTGTGATCCAACATAAGGATGTGTATGATGAAAAAGTTAATTATAGAAGGACAACATAAATTAAGTGGAACTATTAAAATAGGAGGAGCCAAGAATAGTGTTGTAGCATTATTACCGGCAGCAATGTTAACTGATGGTAAATGTATTATATATAATGTACCTGATATAAGTGATGTACATTTATTAATAGAAATGATGCAATTATTAGGCTCTAAAGTTACTTATGAAAATGAAATTATAACTATAGATAACAGCCAAAGTAGAAATGCTTTAATACCAACTGAGTATACAACTAAGTTAAGAGCCTCTTATTATTTTATGGGAGTATTATTATCCAAATATAGGCATTCAGAAATTTCTTATCCGGGAGGATGTTCGATAGGTTCAAGACCAATAGATTTACATATTGCCGGATTTGAAAAATTAGGAGCTAAAGTAAAAATTGATGATAACCATTACACAATTAAAGCCAAAGAATTAGTAGGAACAGATATATTTTTAGATTTCTCCAGTGTAGGAGCAACTTTAAATTTGATGTTTGCTGCTGTTAAATCCAAAGGAACAACACATATTTATAATGCAGCTAAAGAACCTGAAATTGTCAATGTGGCATCATTTTTAAATAGTATGGGAGCTAAAATATATGGGGCTGGAACTAGCGAAATAACCATTGAAGGCACAGAAACCTTAGGTGATGGAGTCGTAGAAGTTATACCGGATCGTATTGAAGCTGGAACTTATATTATTATAGGTGCTCTTTTAGGTAAAAACTTAATAATTGAAGGCGTTATTAAAGAACACCTAGGTTCAGTTTTAACTAAGCTAAAAGAAATTGGTTGTGATATTAAAATTGAAGGAAATACAGTTATTGTTAATAAAGTAAAAAAATTAAAACCAGTAAATATTAAAACCTTAGTATATCCAGGATTTCCTACCGATTTAGGGCAACCAATCAGTACCTTACTGACTCAATGTGATGGAGAGTCTTTATTTGAAGAAACTATATACGAAAATAGAATGAGACATATTAAACATTTAAATGCTATGGGTTCAGATATAAAATTATTTGACCGTAGTGCTATTATCAAGGGTCCGACTCCATTAAAAGGCAGAAATGTTATAGCTACCGATCTTAGAGCCGGAGCAGCTATGCTGGTAGCCGGTATGATTGCCGAAGGCACAACAGTTATCTCTAATATTGAACATATTTTACGGGGATATGAAAAAATTGTGGAAAAATTGTCAACTGTTGGGGGAAAAATTAAGTTAGTTGATGAATAATAATTGCATTCTTAACTAATTATGTTATAATAATGCAGTACGAATTTTCTATGGCTCAAATTATGAGCTATGGCGAAAGGAGAAATAATATGAAAAAAGGAATACATCCAGTTATGAAAAACTGTACTATTACATGTGCTTGTGGAGCTTCATTTGAGACTTTATCAAATAAAGAAAGTCATAATGTAGAAGTATGTAACGAATGTCATCCATTCTACAATAAAAAGGCTGGTTTTCACAAGAAAACTGGAGCAGTAGAAAAATTTAATCGTAAATATAATATTGAAGATAATAACTAGTAAACTTACTAGTTTTTTTATGGGAAAAATGCTAAACTAAAGTTAGGTGATAATATGAAAGTAGCAATTGGCATTGATCATAACGGTATGCAAATTAAAAATCAAATTATAGAATTTCTAAAAAATAATAATATTGAGGTAATAGATCCTATAGAAGGAAATGACCCCTTTGATGATTATCCGGATTATGCTTTTGCGGTAGGAGATAAAGTTGCAAGTAAAGAAGCTGATTTAGGTATTCTTTTATGCGGTACGGGAATTGGCATGTGTATTGCGGCCAATAAAATAAAAGGTATTAGATGTGCTCATGTTAGTAACGAAAATGAAGCAAAATTAAGTAGAGAACATAATAATGCCAATATTTTAGCAATAAGCACTAAATCCAATATTAATGATATTTTAAATATTATAGATGCTTTTATTAAAGCAAATTTTACCAATGAAGAAAGACATATCAGAAGGATCCAAAAAATTAATAATTATGAAAGTAAGTGAATATAATGTATAAAGCAGCAATATATATTATTTCGGTTTTAACCAGCGTATATGCTCTTTCAAGTGTTAATTTTAATAATTTCTTTAAAAAGAATCGTGAGAAAGAAGCTAAAATTTTAGTATTATTATTAGCCTTAGCTTTAGGTTATTTAGTAGGTAGTTTTATAATAGATTTTATTGAAGTTAGTAAGTTTTACTAAGGAGGCAAAACTATTAAAAAACTAATTATAATTATTCTATTTCTTATACCAATATATATTAGTAGTTTTGTATATAAAAACAAAACTACTTTTTTTAAACCTGAAGAAAAAGAAATATCAGTTTATTTAACTGATAAAGATATTACTTTAAATTTAGAAGATTATATAATAGGCGTTGTAGCCGGAGAGATGCCAGCTTTATTTGAAGAAGAGGCATTAAAAGCTCAATCTGTTGCTTCGCGTAGTTTTGCTCTAAGTAAATTAAAAAAGGGAGAAAACACATTAAAAATATCTTCTACAATTAATGATCAAATATATCTAACCGAAGAAGATATGAAAGATAAATGGCAAGAAGACTATTCAATATATTATGAAAAAATTAAAAACATCGTCTTAAGTACGAAAAATATAGTAATGAAAAAAGATGATAAAATCCTAAAAAGTTATTATTTTGCAATGAGTAATGGCTATACCGAAGATTCAAAGGCTGTATTTGGAGATTCATCAATCAGAAGTGTTGAATCTAAATGGGACAATGAAAGTCTTAAAAATTTTAAAGTATCAACAGAATTTACCGGAGAAGAAATTTTAAAAGCTTTGAATTTAAACGATAATAATTTAATATTTTCAGATTTAAAAAGAAATAATACAAATCATGTGGAAAACTTAAAAGTTAATAACATTATTTTTACTGGAATTGAATTTCGTAAGTTACTTAAACTTAGATCAACTGATTTTTCTATCGAAGAAAATCAAGATAAATATGTTATAACAACAAGAGGTTATGGTCATGGGGTGGGAATGAGTCAATATGGGGCTAATCAAATGGCAAAAATTGGTTATACTTATGAAGAAATTTTAAAACATTACTATAATGACATTATAATTACGAAAATATAGTATAAATTTCAGAAAACTATCCAAACTTCTATTAGGAAGGTGTTGGAATGAAACCAAAATACAGATTAAAAAATTGGGTAGTTTTATGTATATATATTATATCAATTGGAGCTATTGTCTCAAGTTTGTTTTTAGTTGGTAAAGCCTTAAAAGCAACTGGACTTTCTTATGATAATCTTTCTTATGTTTTTAGAGGCATTATTAAAAACAATGAAGTTCCGGTAGTTAATTATGCTAATGATAAAATTATTAAACCTTATGAAGATGATACAGTAGAAAAGGCCATAGGATTCTATGACCGAAGTGATGACAGTAAAATTCAAGAAAAATGTTTAATATATTATGAAAATACTTATATGCCTAATTCCGGCATCCTATACTCAAGTGATAAGCCTTTTGATGTTATCAATGTTTTAGATGGTACAATAGAAGATATTATGGCAGACAGTATTATGGGTAACATCGTAACCGTAAGACATTCCAATAATCTTGTTACAGTATATCAAAGCTTAAATGAAGTAAACTTTATTGTAGGTGATGTTGTAAAACAAGGAGATGTAATAGGTACCAGTGGTACAAATAAAATCAAAACCGACAGTGAAAATATGTTATTATTTGAAGTAATATATAACGGAGTAAATATAAACCCCGAAAAATTCTATCAAATGAATATTCAAGATCTATCCTAAAATCATCCCCTAATATATATACTTTATTAGGGGTGTTTAATATCAAAAATAGAATTATAAATGAAGCTCTTTATATTTTAAAAAATAATGCTACATTAAGAGAGACAGCAAAAGAATTTAATTTAGGTAAAAGTACCATTCATAAAGATATGTCAATAAGATTAAAAAATATAGATCTTAATCTATATGAAAAGATAAAAGAAATAATGGATAATCATCTTAGATTAAGACATATAAAAGGCGGGGAAGTAACTAAAAAAAGATATCAAAGTCTAGGGACGTGATAATATCTATAATATAAAATTGACTGATAAAATTATTTATATATTTCATATTAAAAAAAAAGAATTAATTAAAATATCAATAAATAAAAATCTTATAAAAGATAATAAAGTATATGATCCTAAAAAATTAATAAATTATTTAAACAAAATCTTAAAAGAAAATTTAATTAATAATAAATTATTTAAAACCAAAGTAAAATTTCT